>JAFVPG010000165.1 GCA_017505415.1 Lentisphaeria bacterium
GGCGAGCGAAGCGAGTCCGTTGAGGGGCGAGCCGCTTTAAGCGGCGAAGGGTAAGCCGTCTGCGAAAATATTGTAAATAATCGCAGATGGCGCCGTAACTGCATCGGGCTTCAAACAACGAAAGAATTTGAAAGGAGAAAAGTTTTTCTTTGTTACTTTCTTTTTGCAAAAAGAAAGTAAGCCTTGCAAGACATGTCAAGGCAGTTTGCCTTACGCATCTGCAGACAAAATTTTCACCCCTTAACAGAAAGGAAAAATATGAAAAACAGCCTCAGACAACATGACAGAAACAATATTATGTCATAAATAATAATTTTTTATGAGAACAACAAGTTGTTCTGCTGTTATACAAATAGCATTGAAATTGAAAAATGCAAGTATCTCTTTGAAAAATGCACAATATTTTTATTTATCAAAATCATATACAAAAAATAAAAACAAATTTATTGCTTCTGCCAATATCCGCCGTTTTTCGGAGCGCCGCGGAATTCAATTTGACCGCAGGATTTAAGGCGGCTTAATTCACGCTGAAGCGTGCGCAGAGGAATTCCCAATGCTTCAGAAATCTGATTTGCCCGAATACCGGGATGTTTCATTATGAAATCCAAAATCGGATTTACTCCGCCAAATACTGCGCCATTTACTCCGCCAACAATATGAATTTTCAATGTATTAAGAATTTCTTGCAACATAAAATCTATAAAAAATCCGCAGTCATTAGCAGCACTGCTGGCATTTATTGCATCATAATATTTATGCTGATTATCATGTACCATCGTTTCAATCGGCAAGTGTTGAAAAACCGGATGCAATTCAGTCAAAATCAATGACTGCCACAATCGCCCCAATCTGCCATTGCCATCAGCAAATGGATGAATAAACTCAAATTCATAATGAAATACACAACTTTTTATCAACAAGTGATCCGGGCTTTCCGTCAACCAATTAAAAAGCTCTTTGATCAAGCTTGGCACAAAATCAGCAGGTGGAGCTATGTGAATAATTTTTTCCCCATCGGATATGCCAACTCCGCTATTACGGAATTTTCCGGGCTCATCAATCAATGCAGTCATCATTAGCCCATGAACTTTAAGCAGATCAGCAACTGAAAACGGATCGAGTTCTGAAAAAATCTCATAAGCTGCAATAGCGTTTTTAACTTCCTGAATTTCACGCAACGGAGCAACCACTTTTTTCCCGTCAAGAATATCTGTAATTTGCTTTACCGAAAGAGTATTTCCCTCAATTGCAAGCGAAGATTGAATGGTTTTTATTTTGTTGGCACGCCGCAGTTTAAGCAAATCCGCCTTTTCCATAGAGATAACATAATGCTCAATCAAAGCTGAAATTTCAGCAACCATTGAAATTGCCCGCGCAGAAACAGTAAAATTCGGTTTATAATCCATATTACTCTCCTTTTCTATTAATATAGCATTCTGTAACGATTTGTCAATATTTACTCCGCCAAAAATGGCGGAGTAAATGGCGGAGTTAAAGCAATTACTTGAAAAGGTTTGGAAAAAAATGAGTGGGTGCAGGGGGAGAAGAAAAGAACCTTATAAAAAGGCGGGTGGAACGCCAAAAGGTTTTTTCTTCTCCCCCTGCAATTTCTAATTTCTTATTCACACCAGCTGTAAAGCTGGGCGATTTCCTGTTTCCAGATGGTATCGTCGATGGTTTCGAGGATAATCGGAATATTGTCGAAGCGAGTATCTTTCATCATGCGTTCAAAGGTTTCGTTGCCGAGAGAACCGTGACCGATTGAATCATGACGGTCAAGTTTGCCGCCGAGAATGCCTTTTGCATCATTGAGGTGTACGCCGCGGAGGTTTTTCAATCCGACAATACGGTCAAAATCGGACATGACTTTTTCATAATTTTCAGCATTTTTGAGGTCATAACCGGCGGCGAATGCGTGGCAGGTATCCAAACACACCCCGGTGCGGTTGGGCATATCGACGAGTTCGAGCAGACGTGCAAGCTGTTCAAAGGAATAACCGAGATTTGTTCCCTGACCGGCAGTATTTTCAAAAACTGCGACAACATCGGGAACTTCATTGAGAGCGTAACGGACGGATTCGGCAATAAGTTTCAAGCAGTCATCTTCGGAGAGGACTTTGAGGTGACTTCCGGGGTGAAAGTTCAAAAGTTTTATGCCGAGCAAATTACAGCGCCACAATTCGTCAATGAAAGCAGAGAGTGATTGAGCGTGTTTATCTTTGTCGGAATTTCCGAGATTTATGAGATAACTGTCATGAGCGAGAATGTGATCGGAAGAAAAACCGAGTTTTTCGCAGTTGTGTTTGAATTTTGCAATACTTGTTTCCGTCAGAGGAGGGGCGGTCCACTGGCGTTGATTTTTGGTAAAAAGAGCAAAGGCTTTCGCCTGAATTGCAGATGCATTGAGGGGGGCGTTTTCCACACCGCCGCCGCAGCTTACATGGGCACCGATAAATTTCATGTGTACCTCCTTAGTTGAATTTTATTTATCCGGGACTAATATAATAAAAAAACAACAAATTGCAAATAATATTTGCAGTAAGTCAAAAAAATATTTGCATTTTTTGAAATAAATGTTATATTTATGATGTCTTGAGCGAGTGTAGCAAAACGGTTATGCCCCGGCTTCCCAAGCCGGTCACGAGGGTTCGACTCCCTTCACTCGCTCCATTTTTTTATCTTTTTTTGTCTCTTTGGCGGCTGGTGACAGAAGTTTGCTTTGTCAGTTTGGAATAAATAAAGTAAAATACTATACCCATCATCCCAGGTATTGTTTAGAACACAGCTAACAAAATTATTCAAACAAATTTTCAAATATTTATATTTTCAGTTTTTAGCATTATCCTATATTAAAACAATTGTGGATAAATATCATAATATTGTAAAAAATAAATATCAAAAATAAACGGCTTTATTTTTAATATCGATTGCTAAAAAATATTCTTTTCTTTTTTGAAAAGGATGGGGTTCCGCCGTCGCTTAAAGCTATGGCGGGACAAGACCGTGAGGAGGCGTCTTTTGCTCATTCATGTTATGCTAAGCCACACGCCTTTCGGCTTTGCCGTAACATCGCTGCAGGTTGTGTACCTGCCTGCGTTTTACTTACTTCGAGAGTACTTATATATTTTTTCACTTTCGGATTTTGCGAAGCAAAAAATGAAAGTTACACAAGAGTTTTTTGAAAGATAGGGAGGTGCAGGAGGGAAAGAAAAGCTTTTTTGCAAAAAAGTTTTCTTTCCCTCCTGCAATATCTATATCCTTTAAAACAGTTTCATCTGGAAAAGTTCGGATTCGTCTTCGTCTTTGCCTTTGCGGGATTTATTGCGGACGGCGGCAGGTTTGACGGAAGAAGCAACGCTGACGGGATTGGCGGCGTTGGCTTTTTCGAGGGTTTCGAGAACGGCTTTTGCCCGTTTGATAACGACGTCGGGGAGGCCTGCAAGTTTGGCGACATGAATACCGTAACTGCGGTCAGTACTGCCGGGAACTATCTGACGGAGAAAAATAACTTCATCGCCATACTCTTTGACGGCAACATTAAAGTTATTTATACCTTTGCGAAGCTGGGCAAGTTCAGTAAGTTCATGATAATGCGTGGCAAACTGGGTACGGCAGCGGCTGTCAGGATCATCATGAAGAAATTCAGCCACACTCCAGGCAATACTCAATCCGTCAAAAGTACTGGTTCCTCTGCCTATTTCATCGAGAATGACGAGACTTTTGTTGGTGGCATGATTGAGGATGTTGGCAGTCTCAACCATTTCGACCATAAAGGTACTCTGCCCTCTGGAAAGATCATCAGCAGCACCTACACGGGTGAAAATGCGGTCAACAAGTCCGATTTTTGCAGATTTGGCAGGGATAAACGATCCCATCTGAGCCATAATAACCAGCAGAGCTGTCTACCGGATATAAGTTGATTTACCAGCCATATTAGGCCCGGTAATAATCATCATACGGTTATTTTCCATATCCAGCAGAACATCATTGGGAACAAAATTTTCTCCATGCATTCTGGCATCAAGCACAGGATGTCTGCCTTCTTTGATTTCAAGAAGATCGTCGTCACGAATTTCCGGACGGATATAATTATATTTGCGGGCGATTTCAGCCAGTGACAGCAAGGCATCAAGTGCAGCCAATGCCCATGCCGCGGTCTGAATGGAAACAGTATATCCGAGAATAAATTCACGGATTTCCTGAAAAAGTTTAAGTTCAAGAGCCTTGCCTTTTTCTTCTGCTCCGAGGATTTTGTTTTCAACTTCTTTAAGTTCAGGAGTTATGAAACGTTCCCCGTTGGCAATGGTCTGTTTGCGGATATAATCTTCGGGAACCAGATTGAGATATGATTTGCTGACTTCAATAAAATAGCCGAAAACATTATTGAACTTGATTTTGAGATTTTTGATCTTGGTACGTTCAATTTCCCGAGCCTGAATAGAACTTATCCAATTTTTGCCGCTGCTTGAAGCATTGCGGAAATCGTCAAGTTCAACAGAATAACCGTACTTGATAATATTGCCGTCATTCATGTTGACCGGACAGTTTTCATCAATGGCACTGTCGATTTTCTCAACAATTTCAGGAAATTCAGCGATAGTGCGTTTCAACTGATCAAGAAGAGGCACATCAAAAGTATCCAGCAGCATGCGCACTCCCGGCAGAATAGAAAGACTTGCCGACAATGCCAATAAATCCCTCGCATTGGCAGTTCCGAGATTCAACCGTCCTACAATACGTTCTATATCCCGGACACAGCTGATAGTTTCACGCAGTTCCGCAAGGGTCATCGGATCAAGTTTCAAAGCCTCAACAGCATCAAGACGGGCAACTATTTTGTCATGATCAAAAAGCGGACGCAGCATCCATGAACGCAGCATTCTGCCGCCCATGGGAGTAATGCTTTCGTCCATCACAGAGAGCAAAGTTCCATTTTTATTTGTACTGAAAAGCGGTTCAACAAGTTCCAGATTGCGCTGACTTATAGAATCCAGCTCCAGAAAACCGTCGCTGTTGTAAAAAACAAGTTTATTCACATGCGAAACATCCTGCCGCAGATTGTCTGATGCATAACGGAGCAATGCCCCTGCAGAAGAGGCTCCGGCAGGAACATTTTTCAACCCGAAGCCATCCAGTGTCGATACTTTGAAATGCGCTTTCAAAAGTTCCGTATTGTCCTGCACGTCAAAATCATCATTTTCAGTCTGAGTCCACAAAATAGAGTGTACCGGATTGGGCAGAAGGTTATTTTTCTGCCACTCATCATACAACGGATGCCGGATAAGACATTCCGCACTCTGCAAGCGGTTAAGCTCTGTAAGCAGTTTTTCCCGTGCCGCAAATGATGTAACTCTGAATTCACCTGTACTGATGTCCAGAGATGCAAGATAATAAATATCTTTGATAAAATCAAGCGCAGTCAGAAAATTATTCATCTCCGGTTTCAGCAATGAATTATCAATCAGAGTTCCTGGAGTGATAATACGTGTGACTGCTCTTTTTACCAAGCCTTTTGCAAGTTTCGGATCTTCTGTCTGTTCTGCGATTGCGACTTTATAACCGGCTTCAAGCAAAAGCGGCAGCTGAGATTCAAGTGCATGATAAGGAAAACCGCACATTGGAACATTGGCACGTTTGGTCAGAGTCAACCCCATTGCCTTGCTGGCTTTTACGGCATCCTCAAAAAACATCTCATAAAAGTCACCGAGACGGAAAAACAAAATTGCATCTTCGGGAATCTCTTTTTTCGCATCCCGATACTGTATCATCATCGGTGTAAGTTTGGCATTTTCCATCAGTTCACTCCCCGTTTTTTCTGAAAATCCGGACGGCAATGGAGGCGGCAAAAGATGCTGCTTCAAATTTATCAAGAGTCAACCGTACCGCCTTGACCTTATTCATTTTCAAAATACCGTCTGCAAGATGAGCTGCAAGTTTTTCCAGCAGGAAAAATTCACTTTTTTCCGCTTCATGTTTCAAATATGCTTCAACTTCAGAATAGTTCAGAGCATCATTGAAATCATCACTCGCCCCTGCCTGACTCAGATCAGTATAAACTTCAGCATTTATCCTGACCGTCTGACGGCGGGTACGCTCTTCATCAAAAATTCCGATAATACAGTTACAATCAAGATCACGGATCAAAATAACATCATATTCATCAAAATTCGTCATCGTCATAATACTCCTCTTTTACAGAGTTGCCGATTTTGTCAGGAAAAGTCTTTTTAAGTGGCTCAAAACGATCGCAAATCTCCTGAATATCCGCCGGAATCGGAGCATAAAAAGTCATATCTTCGCCTGTCACCGGATGCGGAAAACGCAAAGTATGTGCATGAAGCATCTGACGTGCGACTTTCACCCCTTTGTCGCCGCCGTAAATCTGATCTCCGAGAACCGGATGTTTCAGATGCGCCATGTGAACACGTATCTGATGAGTTCTGCCGGTCATGATTTTTACAGCGACCTGACTCAATGCAACATTATCCACCAGCCCGGCACATTTTACTTTGTACTCGGAAATGGCAATTTTGCCATTGCGGTCGACTACAGCCATTTTCTGACGGTTGACCGGATGTCTGCCAATCAGTGTATTGACTGAACCTGAACGTTTTGGGAAAACACCGTGAACGATGGCAAAATAATGCTTTTCACAACTGCGTTCAGCAAAAACTTTTGACATTTTAAACTGGATTTCAGGATTTTTTGCAATAACAAGACAACCGGAAGTGTCCTTATCCAGACGGTGAACGATACCCGGACGTACATTTTCATCAGAATAAATCTCCCGCCATGCAGGATAACGGCTCATCAAAGCATTTACAATAGTACCGGTATGATTTCCTGCACCGGGATGGACTACTGCACCGGCAGGTTTGTTTATGACCAGAATGGAATCATCTTCAAAAAGTATCTCATAGTTGAACTCTTCAGCTTCCAATGCTTCAACTTCAACTTTTTCCTCCAGTTGGACGGTTATAACACTGTGTTCCCGCAACGCAAAACGGGGCAGATCCATAACTTTGCCGTTGCATAGAACTTTGCCGTCACGGATCATTTGCTGAAGCTGACTTCTGGAATAATCAGGTAACTGCGAAGCAAGAAAAATATCCAAACGCTGTCCTTTAAGTTCCGCATTGCTTTCAAAAACTTTTTCTGTCATACTGTTTCCTCCGTTTCCGGCAGAACTTTGCGTTTCAAACCATAAAGCAAAATGACAACACCTGCCGCAGTCACGCCAATACCGATATACTGGGCAATAGTCAATCCCAACATTTTCGCATTATCCCCACGGAAAAATTCGATAATGAAACGCATAACACCATATCCGATGAAATACGCGCCCATAGGTACACCTCTGTAACGGACTTTCCGCACCAGATAAATCATTATGCCGCACAAAATAATATTGAAAAATGCTTCATAAAGCTGAACCGGATGCAATGACGCTCCGGGATAACGCATGTAAGGCTCGCTGTATACAGGATATTTAACACCGACAGCCGAAGTCGTGACCGTCCCGAAACAGCAGCCATTCAGAAAACAGCCGACTCTGCCGCAGGCATGAGCAAATGACATGGCAGGAGTGAAAATGTCAAAAACTTTGATAATATCAAGCTTTGCCATTCTGCAATATACATAAATGGAAATGATCGCCAGAATAAAACCTCCGTAAAAAACCAGTCCTCCTTTGTCAATGCGTATAATATCTATCCAATGCCCACGGAATTGGGAAGCAAACTGGATAACATAAAATATTCTCGCTCCGAGAACTCCTGCAATCATGGCGATAAATACCAGATTCGCCGCCTGATCCGAAGTAAGTTTTGCTTCTTTGCGGTTCCAGTTTATAAGTATTGAAGCGGCAAGAAATCCGATAGCCGCCATTACTCCGTACCAGCGGATCGTAAATTCTCCTATCTGAATTGCTATAGGTGACATCAATCAATCTCCTTATTTTCTTCCTGTGCAATTTTTTCTGCAAATTTTTCAATAGCAATAACAATTAAAAATCCGAAAATCGCCAAAGCGACTGTCAGAACAGTTTTCAGACTCAAATCATCCGGCAGAATATTGGTTTCTCCATTTTTGAACGGCCAGACTTTTCGCAGTGAACCAAGCATAAATCCGATAAGTATCGCAACAGTCCATGTATAATATTTTTGCAAACAAAATGAAAGCAGACGGACAATTGAAATTAATCCGATAATAACCCCGGCTCCGAAACAGAGCAGAATGATCAGAGAATTTATTACAAGTACGCCGTCTCCGTTCAAAATACCGCTCTTCAATCCGTTTACTGCGCCGAGTATGTAATCATATTTGCCGATCAGCAGCAGAACAAATGAGCCGGATATTCCCGGTAAAATCATCGCGGATATTGCCAAAGCACCGCAAAAAACGATAAAAAGTTTGTGTCCGGTAGTTTGTGTTGGCACCATCCCTGTCAGATAATATGCTCCGATTCCGCCAAGCAGCAGTACCAGCAGCAGTTTCCAATCCCATTTTTCAACTTTCTTTTTTACAGAAAAAACCGATGCTGCAACCAATCCGAAAAAGAATGACCACAAATATTGAGGATGATGGTCAAGGGCATATTTTATAGGTGACGAAAGCAGTATTATCGCCATACCTATACCAATTACCACCCAGAAAGGCAAGGCGAAAGGCTTGCTTTTCAATGCCTTGAAATCCGCTGTTAAAATCGCTTTTGCCGTATCGGGAGACAACCAGCTCTTTATAGCATCAAGCATATCTGCATAAATACCGAGAATAAATGCCATCGTTCCTCCGGATACCCCCGGAATAATATCAGCACCGCCGATTATTGCTCCGCAGCCGAGATATTTCAAGTATTTTTTCCACTCAATTTTCATATTTATTTCTCTTGTTTCAAAAATTCATCCCGCACTTGAGCTATGCGGAAATAATCATTTGTCAGAATACAATCAATTCCCATTTCCAGCATTTTACGGGTCTCTTCAGGATCATCACTCCAGAAAATATTACACAAAATTCCGTTTGCATGAGCTTTATCAATCATTTCCTGATTATAATAAGGTTTGAACAGCTGAACTTTATGGCACTGCCATTTGATTGCTTTTTCAACAATATTGAGAGTTGCCTTATCAGAACCTGCTCCCATGCAGCGGCGGATTTCAGGAGCAAGCTCAATCGCCGCTTCCATTACATTCGGGTGTCCCATGAAATAAACATGTTTTTCACAGCCGTATTTCCGGATAATATCAACAATTTTCTGCATATCTTCGCGGGGAAAATTTTCGCTCTCAACAGATTTTACATGAATATTCATAATAGATTGACGGGCGAAACGTTTGAAAATATCTTCAAGTTTCAGAATGCGCAAACCGGTAAATTCAGCACCTTTTTTTTTGCCGAAATCAAATTTTTCCAATTCAGCAAAAGTCAACTCTTCAACAATCCCTTTCCCGTCAGAAACACGTTCAAGCACATTATCATGAACCGAAACCGGTACTCCGTCAGCACTGAAACGGACATCAAATTCAAACTCATCCGCCCCCAATGCTATCGCCGCACCAAAAGCGATCAACGAATTTTCAGGAGCTATTGTATTAAAACCACGATGAGCGCAAACACGCGGATAAGGCATATCAAGATCATTCTGCGTAAAACATGAATCCAAATTTTTCATATTTTTTTTCTCCATAAAAAAATTCTGTAAATTATAAAAAAATGCTATCATGTTAAGTTAGCATTTCAAATCATTTTTTCAACTTAAATATACAAAATATTACCGTTACTTTTTATTCCTGCCACGCACAGGCACTGCCATTCACTCTGAAATGTCTGTTCAATGCAAAATTATAAACAAATCCATTGCAGACAAGACGCCAGATTTTTGTCTCTTTATGAGCGAAAAGTTTTTTCCATTCATCATTGCACAACAATCCTGACGGCAGTGAACCTGAAAATTTCTCCAATTTGCCGAAAGGCAGAGCACCAAGCGGATAACTGTTTTCTATCCATGCTTTGGAAATTTCAAACTGAACTGCTGTCAAGCTCTTTTTTTCTGCATAATCCGCCAATATGCAAACTCTCTTTTTAAGATCCAGCAATTTGCCGACAGCCACACCGTTTGCTATTGAAAAATCCAGAAATTCTCTGATTGCATTTCCGTCCTCAAACGGCATACTCAACATTATCCGGTGCAACGCATTGTGATTGTAAAAAAGATCAAGCATGCGGGAGAGTTTACGGATATAAAGAATATCAGCTCCACTCAAATTATTTGTCTGCATAACATCATACGGAGGTTCTGGAGCATAAACCAACCCGAGTGCATCGGCATTTTTTCTGAATGCTGTTCCATGCAGAATTTTCAAAGTTTCAAGCTGTATCTCTCCGACCTTGCAGTTCATCAAATCTGCAACATCATCAAAAACCGATTTCAAATCCTGTTCCGGCAGACCGCAAATCAAATCGACATGAGTTTCAAAATTATGACATGAAGCAAGAAATTTCACTCCTTCAAGAGCATCTTGCCGGCAACAATTCCGTCCGATTGCATGCTGTACGTTTTCATCAAGACTTTGAACTCCCGCCTCCACATGCAGATTCGGAGCTATACGGAGTTCAGATTTTATCCCATCATCAAGAAAATGCGGATGTATTTCCAAATGAAATTCAATATCAGAAAATTTCTCGCGGAAAAGTTTGAGTAACGCCGCCCCGCGCCACTGCGGAAAATTGAATGTTCTATCAAGCAGACGTACTTCCTTTACGCCTTTTGCCTGCACTGTTTCAAGTTCTTTTTCCACGTCAGATAAATCCTTGAACCGCAACGGAATATCTGCACTTGTGCAATATTTGCATTTCAAAGGGCATCCTCTTGAGGTTTCAATTTGTACAAAGGCTTTCCCTTCCGCAAAAAAAAGATCATTCACCGGCAGAGTTCTATTCCAATTATCATATCTTGCCGCACCAGCAGCCGGTAGAATACTGTCGTTGTCATTATGCGGAAAATTTTTCAGATATTCCGCGAAAATCCCCTCCGATTCTCCGACAAAAACCGTTTTTACAAAAGGATTATTCTTCAATAACTCTGCCGCGCTGTCTCCGGAACATTCAGGCCCCCCAAGTACAATACGGCATTGCGGCAAAAGCCGATGAAATCTGCCGAGTATATCCAAGACTGCATTGCGATTGAAAATATAAAGAGATGCCCCGACAAGATCAGGAGATTTTTCTGCCATTTGGTATGCAATATCCGCATAATCTTCAGCAATGGTACACTCAATACTCTCCCAGCTCCAATTATCAACATCTGCACACGCAGAATGCAGCACCGGCAAAGCCAGAGAAGAGTGGGAATATGATGAATTTACACTTAAAAAGAGGAACTTACTGTTCATTTTCTTTTATCAATTTCAAAGTCATAAGCGGCATTTCTCCGTCAAACAACGTCAGAGTTCTGCCGATTTCATAAAATCTGCCGCTTCTGGATAACACGGAAATAAATTTATCTTCAAATTTCATAGCTTCAGGATGTCCCGCCATTTTAGTCGAACCCATCTGAGAAAACATTATATTTTCTCCAGCCACCTTGTATTTTCCAAAAAAACGGTTCACCCCGGAAAAACCGCTTACTGTATTATCTTTATCAAAAGAAATCGTACCGTAATGCCCTTTGCTGTCAGCAAATTTATATGTTCTGCCAACCAGCGGCAACCGTTCTTCAGGACTGACACAACTGCACAGAAACAATACAAAAATACATTGCAGCACAATAAAAATTTTCTTCATATTCAACACCTTACAATAATTTAGCCGCCAACGCAGACAATTCACTGCGCTCACTTTTCTGCAAACTTATATGAGCATGCAGAAATGTATCTTTCAAACGTTCAGCCGTATAAGTCAAACCGTTGCTTGATGCATCAAGATACGGATTATCAATTTGTTGCGGATCTCCGGTCAGGACCATTTTTGTATCTTCTCCGGCACGGCTGATAATCGTTTTAACTTCATGCGGAGTCAGATTCTGTGCTTCGTCAATAATCACAAACTGTTTCGGGATACTGCGCCCACGGATATATGTAAGTGCTTCAAGTTCAAGCTTTTTTGAATTAAGCAGCTGATCCGTGGATAAAGTTGCAGCAGAAGAACGGTGTTTGACTTTTTCGTTTCCGTTACGCAGAAGATAATTCATGTTGTCAAAAATCGGCTGCATCCAATGACTGAGTTTTGCATCCTTGTCTCCCGGCAGGAATCCGAGGTCATTACCGAGAGGAATAATCGGACGTGAAACGAGAATTTTTTCATAAAGATTATTATGCAATGCACATTCCAAAGCACCTGCGATTGCAAGCAGAGTCTTGCCGGTTCCTGCACCGCCGACAAGCGTGACTAATTTGATTGCCGGGTCAAGCAGAATATCAATCGCCATACGTTGTTCCTTATTGCGTGCAGTAATATTCCACATTTTATCATTTCTGCCTGGTTCAAGGAGATGTATCAGACCGTCATCATGAAATCGCCCGAGTGCATTATTTTTTGAATTTTCCGGATCGGTAAAAAAAACAAATTCATTGGGATAAAGCGAAAATCCGCAACCGTCAGCAACTTTTTCCACTGCAAATTTTTCAAGAAAATCACTGTCAGTTTCAATAGTGCGATACCCGTTATACAAAGCATTATAATCGACTTTTTCCCGTTCAAAGTCCATTACTTTGATACCGAGAGCGTCAGCTTTCAGCCTCAAGTTTATATCTTTGCTGATAAATACGACATTTTTATTTTTCTTACTTAAAGTAAAAGCGACACGCAAAATACGGTTATCAGGAGAATCTGTACCAAGATCGGAATTGAATACCTCACGCATTTCTGAACCAAGCTCAGAATCAAGCGATGTCGCAGTCAATACAAAAAGTTTTCCGGTGGCGATCTTTGAAACTTTTTTCAGGGAAACACCTTTGCCAAGTTTCCCATTTTCACGCAGTTGATCGAGCAGCCGTATGACCTGACGGGCATTTCTGCCAAGTTCATCCTGATACTTTTTAAATTTATCAAGTTCTTCGATGACCGCCATCGGAATAATGACATTATTTTCCTGAAAAGACTCCACACTTCCTGCGGAATGCAAAAGCACATTCGTATCAAGAACAAATGTTTTCGGCATGCGTTTTTCCTTCTCGGTTAAAATTTGCCGATCTGTTCCATGAACGGGATCTGTATTCTTTGACCATGATATGTATTAAGGTACTGGACGACACACAATGTGGCTGCGGCAAGAATGAAAATTGCAGCGAGAAAGCCGAATGAAAAATGAAATACCGGCATATCAGGATTTTTAACCGGAACGGCAGATTTTTTCACCGCGTTGGCAGGCTTTTTAGCTTTTTTGGCTTTTTTCCCATCCTCTGCTGAGGTGGGAGGAGGAGGCGCTGCAGCGGCAGCTTCCGCTTTCGGAGTTTCCGGAACCGGAGTCATTTTCGGCTGTTTTCCGGTAGAATCATCGGCTTTGTTGAGCTGAAGTTTAGCTCCTTCTGCAGGTGCACTTCCGGGGACTGCAAGTTTTACTGTAGAGTTGCCACTGTTATCAGGTACTGCAGGAGATTTGAGTTCAACAGTTGGTCTGCTTGAATTGTCAGCAGCCCCAAGAGAGGTGCCGGGAGTTGCAAGTTTTATAGTTTCAGAAGCGCCGGCAGCCTTATTCAAACCGAGTTTAACAGTCGGTGCGGCACTGGGTTTTACTGCACTTGATGCAGTTGGGGGCGGCACTGCTGCAGGAGCTGCGGTTATTGCAGGAGCTACAGAATTTGGCTGAACAGCATTTTTCCGTACCGGACGTTTCAATTTGACAGTTGCATCATCTGACTCTGTTGCTTCTGCAGGATTGATAGCGGGAACAGTCGGAGCTGAAGCCGGGTTGGTGTTAAGGCTGATAGCAGGCTTGACAGGCGCCGGTTTGGCAACTGCGGCAGTTTGAGTATTATCTGCGTCATTTGGGGTAGGATCTGCCGGAGCAATAGTCGGCGGCGGAGTTGTTGAAAGTTTGATGCCGGGTTTCACCGGAGCGGGAGCTTTCGGGATTGCTGCAGTCTGAGTACTTTCACCTTGAGCAGGAGTTTCAACAACTGCGGCGGCAGCGACTTTCGGCTTGAGATTCAGAGAATTGAGAATATTTTGCGGAGCAGCGCCCGGTCTGGTGGTATTCGGAGTATTTTGAGCGGGAGAAGTCATTTGCAATTCGGAAGTCTTGAAGTCCATCATAGTGGTATTGGGACCGGTAATATTCGGACTTTTTTTCAATGAACTGTTGATTTTGACAACCCGGGCAGTATTGGTGGCAATACTGCTGATACGTCCGGTCTGAGTACCGACTTTAGGCATTCCGCCTGAATTGGTGGAAACTTTTTTGACAGATTGAGATTCAGTGCTGTTATCGCCAACGAGCGGCTGTTTGACCAAAGGTTTAAGACGCACAGTTTTCTGGGTGGAAGTATTGTTTGAATCGGGTGTTTGATTTGTATTATCCATAAAATCGCCTCGCCTGTTATTTTTTTGTTATAATATATTTTTTCATGACAATATAACCCCGGAAAAGTTATTCTTCAAATATTTCTTTAAAAAAAATGCAGATTTTATTGTTTTTTTTCGTGTTTTTCAAAAAAAAAGCAGAAAAAAACGATTCTTAAAGCCGATTTTTGCTTTTTTTTAAGAAATTTATTTGAAAAAAATATAAAACAGATTCTATTATGACAAAAGCAATACACGGAGCGCCGTGCATTTTATTCGATATAAAATATCCAAAAGAAAGGAATAATTTATGAAAAACGAATTCAAATTGTGCTGTTTTGCAGCAGCTCTCATGACTGCATCTTTGGTCTTTACCGGCTGTGACAAAAAAGATGTAAAAGAAAATAACGCCGCAAAAACTGCGGAAACCGTTGCTGTTAAAGAAGATGCAGCTGCAAAAAATGAAGCTGCCCTCCAGCCGACTGACATGAAAGTTGGAGAAACCACCCCCGCCATTGATGCCAAAGATCCAAAAATCTGGGCTTTCCTCCCCAATGTCATCGCTGAAGTAAACGGTAAAAAAATCACTAAAACCGAATTCATCGATTTCGTCGCTTCACAAGTTCCCGGCGGTAAATTTCCTCCGATGATGACTCCGGAAATGCTTCAATCTCTCGCCCCCCGCATGATCAAACAGTATGTCGACATGCCCCTTATTCTCGCAGCCGCAGAAAAAGCCGGTTTCAAACCTTCCAAAGAAGCCATGGTCAATTCTCTCAAAGAACAGCTCGCCAAGATCCCCGCAAAAGATCTTGAACTTATCAAAGCAC
>JAFVPG010000166.1 GCA_017505415.1 Lentisphaeria bacterium
CGCGGCGTTCGCTGCTTGGCAATTTCTTGCCTGCGCTCACTTCGCTGACGCTCGTGAACCGCTCCTTGCTCGCGGCGCTAACCGCGCTTTACTTACTCCGAGAGAGCTTATATACTTTATTCAAAAAGTACCCTTTTCTTTTTTGAAAAGGTGGAGGGTCTTAGGGAGGCGGAAAAATCTTTTTTTCTTTTAATCAAGAAAAAAGTTTTTCCGCTTCCCTAAAAAACTTCCGATAAACAATATTATTTCACATATTGTTTAACGTGAGCCAATGCTTCTTTGAAGGAAAATTCAGCAAGACCGATATAAACATCACCGCAGTCGTAATACATCATAACATTATCACCGATTACCACGTTGGCGCACGGGAATACACAATGCAAGCCTCTGCCGTTATGTTCATAATCCATTTCGGGAGCGAAGATCGGTTCAGGTGTGCGGGCGAGGACTTTGGTCGGATCTTCACGGTCAAGCAGAGCCAAGCCGACATAATATTTACCCATACGGTCGACACCGTGATAAGTCATCAGCCAGCCATCATCGGTCGGAATCGGAACACCTGAACCGCCGACTTTCATTTCTTCCCATTTTTGTTGGGGAGCAAGCAGCAGAACTTCATTCATAATATCTTCGCCGTCGATCATATCCCAGCCCATTTCACGCTTGTTTGTACTCCAGAAATCAAGTCTGTCGGAAAATGCCAGCCAGATACAGCCGGGGTGGTAATGCAGGGGCAAAGTCCACGGATGAAAAGCAGTCGGACGGTGAAGCATGGCATATTTGCCGTTGATTTTTTCGGGGAACAATGCAACATTGGCATCTGAAATGTGTTCGCTGGTGATCGGACCTAATTTTTCAAATGTTTTGAAATCCTTTGTGACAGCCAGACCGACACGGCGGTAGTTGTCAAACCAGCTCGGATTCAAATTGCCATTCGGTCCGCATGTACGTGCGCCGAAAGCATAGTCACGGATATTTATCGCACGACCTGCATAAGCAATAACATATTGACCTTCAAGATAAGTCACTCGGGCATCTTCACAGCCTGCATGGTCAAAAGTTCCGGGATTGATGTCGCCATCCATCCACGGCTCGTCATTCTCTTCAAAATGATAACCGTCCTTGCTCCATGCGTAACCGAGACGGATAACTCCGTCATGCGGTTTCGGATCGGCGGTAAAGACCATGTGAAATTTTTCACCGTCATAAACAACACCCGGATTGCGGGCGGAACCCCGCCAGCGAACGCCGGGAATGGGACTTAAAATCGGATTGCCGGGATAACGTTTAACTTTCAACATAAAAACTCCTTTCAATTTTCTTTTATTTCAGGTTGTAATCTGATAATTTTTTCAGTAATTTTTTCATTTGATTTCAAAAGTTGGATTGCTTTCATAACCATTTGTGAATAAGCAACCTGCATGGTTGGAAATTTCCATTGTTTTGAAATATTCGGGAAAAGACAGTCATATCCTGTAACCATGACATTTCTGACATTTTCAGCGGCAAGTGCCTGACATGCCCCTTCTGCAATCAAATCATTGACACAGAAAATCGCTTGAGGACGACGCCCGGAACGCAAAAGTTTGGTAATTGCAAGAAAGGCATTCTGAACCTGCCCCCCTCTCTCAATATGGATAATATCTTCCTTGTTGATATTTACAAAATAATCGTTGAATGCGGTCAATGCTCCTTTCAAACGGTTATGATATGTGCGATCTTCGACCTGCAGTTTTACGGACAGCATGACAACATCATTGCAGTCATGGGCGATGATATATTCTGCCATTTTGTATGCCCCGTGATAATTGTCATTGACAATGGCGAACATATTCGGCGGCAAATCATTGAGTTTTTTCATTACATAGTTGATAAAAAAGAATTTCTGTTCCGGAAATTTGTTTGCCAATTTGATAGTTTCGTCAAATTTATCGGAATCAAGGACGATAACACCTTTGCAATCAAATTCGGCGGAGTTTTTGTAACGGTTTATTACTGATTCAGGATTGTCGCAAATAAGCACCGGAGTTATATTGTTTTCTGCACTTCCCTGCAAAAGTCCGCAATAGAAAACACTTGAAAGCGGATGTTCAAGCGGTGTATCTGAATTATATTGAGTCCATACCGCACAAACGGGGTGTTTGATTAAATTTGCAGAGGCTCCGACGAAAGTACCTTTTTTCGGACGTTTGAAACATACTCCGTCTTTTATGAGTTCTTGTACAGCAAGGTATGCCGTCCTGATGCTGACACCAGCATTTTCAGCAATAACATTTACAGCAGGTAAAGCTGTTCCCTCCGGATATTTACCACTTTTAATATCAGACAGAATAGTATTTTTCAGCTGAATATAAACAGGTATCTTACCTGCCGGCTGATTGTAAATATTCATATTGCACCTTGTTTATACTATGATTTTACTTTGATTTTACCATAATATACAACTGTAAATAAAATTTGTCAAGACAAAAGAATTTTTTTTCCAAAGTTTTTAAAAAAAATACACAAGCAAAAAAAAGACCCGCATTTCTGCGAGTCTTTTTTTATAAAAATCAATCCGATTATTTGGAATGATATTCAGTATGAAGCAGGTGATGTGCTTTTTCACTGCCGGGTTTGCCGAGGAACTCTTTGTAGAGAGCCTGGATATCCGGGTTTTCGTGAGAACAACGCATAACTTTGCGTTCATCTTCTGTATACAGACCTTTCATGCGCTTTTCAAGCAATTCGGCATCGCCGTGGAGGAAGGGCTGACCGCCGCCGTTGATACAGCCGCCGGGACAAGCCATGATTTCGATTGCCTGGAAACGGTTTCTGTCGGCACGAACCATATCGAGAACTTTGCGGGCATTACCCAAACCGGAGCAGACTGCAACGTTGATGGTTTTGCCGGGAGCGATTTCGACTTTGGCTTCTTTGATACCGTCAAGACCGCGGACTGCACGGAAGTTGATTGCATCGCCTTCGAGGTTTTTGCCGTTGAGCATGAAGTAGACAGAACGGCATGCAGCTTCGAGAACACCGCCGGTAACACCGAAGATGTCAGCAGCACCGGCAGATTTGCCGAGCGGATTGTCATATTCTTCATCATCCATGTTGGCGAGGTTGATACCGGCTTCTTTGAACATCTTGCAGAGTTCACGGGTGGTAACGACGAAGTCAACATCACGGACGCCGTTGGGAGCGAATTCGGGACGTGCGGCTTCATATTTTTTGGCCTGACAGGGCATGATTGAAACAACGATCAAATCTTCGGGTTTGACGCCGATTTTTTCAGCATAGTAGCTCTTGGCGATAGCGCCGAACATCTGCTGGGGAGATTTGCAGCTGGAGGGGATGTTCAACAAATCAGGATAGTTGTGTTCGATGAAGTTGATCCATCCGGGGCAGCAGCTGGTAAGAATGGGAAGGTTTTTGCCTTCTTTGATACGTTCAACGATTTCGTTGCCTTCTTCCATGATGGTAAGGTCAGCGGAGAAGTTGGTGTCAAAGACTTTGTCAAAACCGAGGGCGCGCAAACCTGCAACCAATTTACCGGTGACAGGGACGCCGGGAGCAAATCCGAATTCCTGACCGACAGCGACACGGACTGCAGGAGCAGTCTGAACGATGACAGTTTTGGTGGGATCATTGATAGCTGCCCAGACTTTTTTGACATAGCTGATACCGGTGATGGCACCGACGGGACAGACATTGACACACTGACCGCAGAAGGTACAGCTGGTATCTGCCAGAGGAATCATGCTGGCGGTACCGACTTTGGCTTTGAAGCCGCGGCCGTAACCGGTCAAAGCGCCGACAGTCTGAACTTTGGAGCAGACGTTTTCGCAACGGCGGCACATGACACATTTGGAGAGGTCACGCATAATTGCGCCGCTGGATTGGTCGGGCTGAAAGAAGTTGATTTCGCCCTGATATTCAATATCGGTGATACCGAATTCAACAGCGAGCTTCTGGAGTTCGCAGTCGGTATTTTTGGGGCAGGTCAAGCAGTTTTTGGGGTGATCGCTGAGCATAAGTTCAACAACTGTACGGCGGGCGCGGAGAGCGCGCAGTGAGTTAGTGTGAACGACCATGCCTTCTGCAACAGGAGTTGCACAAGCGGGGGCAAGGTTGCGGCGTTTTTCGACTTCGACTACGCAAACGCGGCAGCTGGCGGGTTTATTGCATTCGCCGTTGCCCAGGTGGGCGCAGTAGCAGAGAGTCGGAATATTGATATTAAGCTGGCGGGCCGCCTGCAAAATTGTATAGTTTGCAGGAACAGTTACGGCTTTGCCGTTGATAGTGAGATTTACAGTAGACATAGTTTCTCTTACTCCATGACAATAGCTTTTTTCGGGCATCCGTCGATACAGGCACCGCATTTAATGCACTTGGTCTGATCGATGACATGCAGCTGTTTAAGTTCACCGGTGATGGCGTTGACGGGGCAGTTGCGTTTACATTTGGTACAACCGATACAACTGTCGTTGATCTTGAGGGTGAAGAGCTTGCGGCAGGTACCTGCGGGACATTTCTTGTCACGGACGTGAGCAAGGTATTCATCCTTGAAGTAGCGCAAAGTACTCAAAATCGGGTTGGGTGCTGTCTGACCGAGACCGCAGAGAGCAGTATCAGTAATGGTTTTGGCGAGGTTTTCGAGATCGACAAGCATTTCTTCAGTACCGTTACCGTCGCAGATTTTTTCGAGCATTTCGAGCATGCGGCGGGTACCGATACGGCAGGGAGTGCATTTACCACAGGATTCATCTTTGGTAAAGTCGAGGTAGAATTTAGCCATAGCAGGCATGCAGTCCTTATCAGAAAGAACGATCATACCGCCGGAACCCATCATAGAACCGATTTTGGCAAGATTGCCGTAGTCGATGGGGGTATCAAGGTTCTCAGCAGTGATACAGCCGCCGGAGGGACCGCCGGTCTGAACAGCTTTGAATTCACGGCCGCCGGAAATACCGCCGCCGATTTCATAAATGATTTCGCGGAGGGTGGTTCCCATGGGAACTTCAACGAGACCGACGTTGTTGATCTGACCTGCAAGAGCGAAAACTTTGGTACCTGCGTTACCGCTGATGGTACGTTTGAAGTTGCCGTTTTCGTCAAATTCAGCCTGCCAGTTACCGATTTTACTGTACCATGCAGCACCTTTGCGGATGATTTCGGGAATGGTGGCATAAGTTTCAACGTTATTGACGTTGCTGGAGCAGCCCCAGTAACCGCCGCCGACGTTTGCGGGGAACGGTGGTTTGGTGGTGGGTTCGCCGCGCTGACCTTCCATAGAGTGGATAAGAGCAGTTTCTTCACCGCAGACGAATGCACCTGCACCAAGTTTGATTTCAATATCAAAGCTGAAATCAGTACCCATGATGTTGTCGCCGAGCAAACCGATTTCACGGGCCTGCTGGATAGCTTTTTCCAAACGGGCAACTGCCAGCGGATATTCAGCACGGATGTAAACAAGACCTCTCTGTGCGTTGATAGCATAAGCGGCAATAGCCATAGCTTCGATCACGGAGTTGGGGTCGCCTTCCATGATGGAGCGGTCCATAAATGCTCCGGGGTCGCCTTCGTCAGCGTTGCAGATGACATATTTTTCATCAGTTTTGACGCCGGCGGCAATTTTCCATTTGAGACCGGTGGGGAAACCTGCACCGCCGCGGCCGCAGAGACCGGAGTTGAGAACTTCCTGAACGACAGTTTCGGGTTTCATTTCAAAAAGACATTTGGCGAGAGCCTGATAGCCCTGATTTGCGATATATTCACTGATGTCTTCGGGATCGAGCAAACCGCAGTTACGCAGAGAAATACGTTCCTGTTTAGCATAGAAAGACATTTTTGCATAGTCAGCAACGCGTGATTTGAGCTGGGGTTCGACGAAAAGCAAACGTTCAACAAGTTCTTTGCCGACGATGTGTTTTTCAACGATTTCATCAGCATCTTCAGGAGTGACCTGAACGTAAAAAACGTTGTCAGGCATAACTTTGACGATAGGACCCTGTGCGCAGAAACCGAAACAGCCGGTCTGAACGACTTTGACATCATTTTCAAGACCTGCTTTTTTGATATTTGCGGTGAGACGTTCCATCAACTCTTTGGAGTTGGAAGCATGGCAACCGGTACCGCCGCAGCAGAGAAGTTCTTTTTTGACAGATTTGATGTCATGTGCTGAAGTTTCGCGCAAAACGAGTTTGCCTTTGCATTCATTGTATGCGGCAATGAGACATTCTTTGGAATTGATTTTATTCATGACTTACCCCTGTTTTTTGTATTCGTTGACGATTTCAACCGCTTTGGCGGGGGTAACTTTGCCATAGACCTTGCCATTGACCATCATGACGGGAGCAAGACCGCAGGCACCTACGCAGCGCAAGCCGGAGATGGAGAAAAGGCCATCTTCAGTGGGATGTGTATCAGCTTTGACACCGAGGACACGTTCAACTTCGGACATGACTTTTTCTGCACCTTTGACGTAACATGCAGTACCGAGGCAAATATCAATGCAGTATTTACCTTTGGGTTCAGTGTGGAAATAGTTATAGAAACTGACGACACCGGAGACTTGAGCTTCGGTAAGATAAAGTTTTTTTGCGACATGCTGCTGGACTTCACGGGGCAGGTATCCGAAGATAGCCTGAGCCTTGTGCAGGACTTGGATAAGTCTGCCGCGGCGGCGTTCATCAGCAGGGTCGACGTTGAGAGTGGCAATAAAAGCGTCAAGTTCAGCGAACTTGGCAGCTGCCGCCTCTGACATTTGTTTGCAACAACACATAATTCTCTCCATGTTATTTGTTTACGGTCGATTTGCAGATATTATTAATATACTGTATAAAAAACCCTTGACCACAAAGGCAGGGAACATCACAAAATAAAAAAGTTCCGCAAATTTGCGGAACTTCAAAGTATACATAAATTTTACGGCTGTTGTTTTAATTGTATCAGCGGAAACAAGATACATTTCCTTTACATCTGTAATTTCTGCAAAATTTCTGCAGTCAGAAAACATGTTGTAATGCATAAGCAACATCCTTTTAATACAATACATTCAAAACACCGTATATTAATATAGCACATATTTACATAAAAAGCAAATCAAAATACATTTTTTTGTCAATATCCCGGCAGTGATCCTTTTATGTGACGATAGTAAAAGTAAACGCACCTCAAAGTCTGATCGACACCCGCCTGATTGACTGCTGTCACTATCTTTTACTGAAAATTCAGTACATTATGGCACATCATACCCCAAATACCGCCATTGACTTTTCGCGAAATAAATGGGGTATTTTACAAAAAGTTAATGTCACGAATTTTGTGAAAAATAAAATTACTTCATAAAAGTGCATCTGACATTACACAAAAATTTCAGATAACAACTTGTATTTTTCAAAAACACATATAACAAAACTATTACCAATAATACTTTTTTGCATATAAAGTAACAATTTATTTTGTTTTTCACTTGTTTTTAAGCGGTTTATGGTGTAAATTATATATGAGTAATTGTACTTTAATCTTTTAAAAAAAGGATATGATATTATGGATCACAGAATTGTTCTCTCTCCTCTTGAAAACTGGCGTGATGCCCGTGGCGAAGGCACCAAAAAACAGATCGAAAATTTCCTCAAAATCAACGTTGACAAAGTCGCTACCCGTGACGTCTACACAATTCATGCCGATATCAATGCCGATGATGCAGCAAAAATCGCCGCCCTCCTCGTCAATCCCGTACTGCAATCATGGAAAGCCGGTGATGCCGCTTCCGAAAATGACAAAGCTCCCGCAACTCCCGACTTCATCGTAGTCATCGGATTCAAACCCGGTGTCACCGACAACGTCGGACGTTCTGCCAAAGCCGCTGTTTCCGATATTCTCGGCAGAAAACTCGGCGAAAACGAACACGTTTTCAGCTCTGTCGAATACCTCCTTTACGGCAAAAATCTCACCGAAAATAATGCAAAAACCATCGGTGTCAAACTCCTCGGAAATGAACTCATTCAATCCGTTACCGTTCTGCCAGGCACAGAAATCAACAATATCCCACTCAATCTGCCTTTGATCGAAGGTTCAACTGCCGGTACAGTTCATGAATACAACCTCGAAGTTTCCGATGAAGGTCTTATGGAAATCAGCCGCAAAGGCACTCTCGCTCTGACTCTTGAGGAAATGAAATCAATTCAAAACTATTTCCGCAACGCCGTCGGCAGAAAAGAAGTCGGTCTCAACCAGAACCCCACCGACGTCGAACTCGAAGTACTCGCTCAGACTTGGTCTGAACACTGCAAACACAAAATCTTCTCCGCCGTCATTGATTACGAAAATGCTGAAACCGGCGAAAAAGAAACTATTGATTCCTGCTACAAATCTTTCGTCAAAAAAAGCACCAACGAAATCGCCGAAGAAGTCTACTGGCTCGTTTCCGTTTTCCACGACAACGCCGGTGTTATCGCTTTCAATGACAAAGTCGACCTCGTTTACAAAGTCGAAACTCACAACAGCCCCTCCGCTCTCGATCCTTACGGCGGCGCAATGACCGGTATTGTCGGCGTCAACCGTGACCCCATGGGAACTGGTCAGGGCGCAGAACTCCTCATCAACGTCTGGGGCTACTGCCTCGGTTCTCCCTTTACCGAAGATAAAGACGTTCCCGAAGGCCTGCTCCATCCCCGCCGCTTGCGTGACGGTATTCACAAAGGTGTTATCGACGGCGGCAACCAGAGCGGCATCCCCTACGGCATGGGCTGGGAATATTTTGAAGACAGATACCTCGGCAAACCTCTCGTCTACTGCGGTACTGTCGGTCTGCTTCCCAAAAAGATCGGCAATGTCAAAGGTTCTGAAAAATCCATTAAAGACGGCGATCTCATCGTTATGGCAGGCGGCCGTATCGGTAAAGATGGTATCCATGGTGCAACCTTCTCCAGTGAAGAACTTCACAAAGACAGTCCCGTTCAGGCTGTTCAGATCGGTGACCCCATCACCCAGAAAAAGATGTCAGACTTTATCTATGAAGCACGCAACAAAGGTCTTTACCGCTTCGTCACAGACAACGGTGCAGGCGGTCTCTCTTCCAGCGTCGGCGAAATGGCTGAACTCTGCGGCGGCTGCCGTATGGACCTTGCCAAAGCTCCGCTCAAATATGCCGGTTTAAATCCGTGGGAAATCCTCGTTTCCGAAGCTCAGGAACGTATGAGTTTCGCTGTTCCCAAAGAAAATATTGAAGAGTTCAAAGCTCTCGCCAAACTCCGTGATGTCGAAGTCACCGTCATGGGTGAATTTACCACCGACGGTAAATTCTGCATGACCTGGGGCGACAAAGTCGTTGCCAACCTCGACATAGACTTCATGCACGGCGGTTTGCCCAAACTTCATCTCAAAGCAAAATGGCAGACTCCGAAATTTGAAGAACCCTGTCTCTGCGGTCGTAAACTTGCCGATGACATCACTGCTATGGCAGGCAGATTGAACATTTGTTCCGATGAATTCAAAGCACGCCAGTATGACCACGAAGTTAAAGGCTTGAGCGTCATTAAACCCTTCGTCGGCAAATGCCGCGACGTCCAGTCCGATGCAACTGTCACCATGGCAGAACAGCTCGGTACTGAAGGTATTGTCCTTTCCGGCGGTATTCTCCCCCGTTACAGTGACATTGATACCTACTGGATGACTGCTTCAATCATCGACCTTGCCATCCGCCGTATTATTGCTGTCGGCGGCAAACTCGGTCACATCGCAGGTCTTGACAACTTCTGCTGGCCCGATCCCGTTCAGAGTGAAAAAACTCCTGACGGCGAATACAAACTCGCCCAGCTCGTCCGTGCAAATCAGGCTCTTTACAACTTTACCAAACTTTTCAAAGTTCCCTGTATCTCCGGTAAGGACAGTATGAAGAACGATTCCACCAGAGGCGGCAAAAAGATTTCAATTCCGCCCTCAATTCTCTTCAGTGCGATTTCCAAAATGGACGATATTTCCAAAGCTGTAACTCTGGATTTCAAAAAGGCAGGCGACCTCGTCTATGTGATCGGTGATACCAAAAATGAATGCGGCGGCAGTGAATACTTCGCCATGCTCAATGCTACCGGCAACAACGTTCCCAAACTCGATGCAGCCAAAGCCATCGAAATTTACACCAACGTTTCCAATGCCACCGAAGCAGAAATCATTCACTCTCTCACCACTCCCGCTCTCGGCGGTCTTGCCATGTCTTTTGCCCGTTCAGCAATGGGCGGCAGACTCGGCTGCACCATTGACTGCGCCAAGATCCCTGCAAGCGAAAAGATGAACTCTCTTGAACTTCTCTTCTCTGAAAGCAACAGCCGCTTCGTTGCAACTGTTTCTCCCGCAGATAAAGAAGCATTTGAAAAAGTTCTCGGCAACATTCCTTTCGCCTGTGTCGGTACTGTCGATGACAGCGATGAAATCAAATTTGTCAATACCTCTGAAGGTACATGCAGTGTCAAACTTGATGCTCTCATCAAGAATTACAAAGGCACTCTTGACCAGATCTGATTTTAAGGAAGAACATTTTGAGCCGCATCGAAATTTATCCCGGAAATGCGCTGATAATGGCGCCGCTTTCGGGTTTTACCGATGCGGCATACCGCCGTTCTCTTTACAGACACGGCTGTAAGTTTGCATTTACTGAGATGGTTGATGTCAGCGCAATGGCGTACAGGACTCAATCATCTTTTTTCATGCTAAAGCGGTCAGAAGAGGATAAATTTCTCGGCTGTCAGCTGGTCGGAAGTTCCGTTGAGCATGCAAAAATCGCCATGCAGGAACTGAAAGCATACGATTTTGATGTGATTGACCTGAATCTCGGCTGTCCCGTTCCCAAAGTTGCCAAAAAAGGCGCAGGTGCCGCACTCGGCAGAAATTTTGAACTTGCCAAAGCCATATTCTCCGTCATTGCTGACAATGCCAAATGTCCGGTTACTGCCAAACTGCGCATTGTTGATGCCGACGATGTCGAACCGACTCTGCAACTCGTCAAAATGCTCGAAGATTGCGGAGCAAGTGCAATCACAATTCATGGCAGAATCAAAGAGGCATTTTATTCCGGTCCGGTAGATTTTGAACAGATACGCCTCTGCCGCGAAACTCTTTCCATCCCGGTAATTGCCAATGGCGGAGTAATGAATTTTGACAATTACTCTGAAATCAGAGAGCAGACGGGATGTGACAAAGTCATGCTTGCACGGGGGGCGATGGGTAATCCGTGGCTTTTTGACGAACTGCAAAATAATAAAACTTTTGAACGTCCTGATGTCTTTGAACTTGCCGAAGAGATAAGACTGCATATCACTGATACCTGTAATCTTTACGGTGAAGATCAGGGAATGAAACTTTCCCGGAAAATCGTTCACGACTATCTCAAAGGCAGAGGATTCAAAAGTTCGTACCGTGCAGAAGCCTCTCAAATGGCTCAACTTGAAGATTTACACAATTTATTGAAAAAATTATGCGATGAGTACGGAAATAAACCTTGAAAAATAAAATTATGAGTGTATTTTCTTATATCAGAAAAGGAGTTTGAATATGAAATATTTTTATCTGCTGATTTTTGCATTGCTGACATTTTTTACATCCGGCTGTACCACCATGCTTCCTGCAGAAGATATAAAGATTTATGAAGTCTGCAAAGAGGAAATAGCTGTTTTGAAGAATCCGAAAATTCCGTCACACAGCAAGGAAAAATATGAAGCGGCACTTTCTCTCTGCAAAAAAGTCGATTTCAGCTACACCCGCACAGTCAAATTTTTGAGTACGATTTTTCTTGAATCCGATGCTCGCGTAAATAATCAGGGATACGGCAACATGATTATCATCATGTATTATCCCTACGAAGACAAATTTGTGAGCTTTGAATTTCACCGTTACAAAAATCATATCCTGCGCTCGAACATCAGATATAAATAATTGTACATAAACACTTTATCATGACTCGATTCTTCTATCAAAAAACCACTGACAGTGCATTCAATCTGGCACTGGAAGAATTGCTGGTGCGGGAATCTGATGAGGAAATATTCTATCTCTGGCAGAATGCTCCGGCAGTCATTATCGGCAGAAATCAGAATACACTGGCAGAAATAAATTCCGATTTTATCCGTGCCAAAAATATCAATGTCACCAGACGCAACACCGGCGGCGGTGCAGTTTATCATGATCTCGGCAATATAAATTACAGTTATATAACCAATTTTGAAGAAGGAAAAAGCATAAACTTCGCCGATTTTGCAATTCCAATAATAAAAACTCTTGCAGAATCCGGCATACATGCTGAATTTTCCGGCAGAAATGATATTCTTATCGATGGTAAAAAAATTTCCGGCAGTGCGCAGAGCCGCATCGGCAGCCGCATACTTTTTCACGGAACTATGCTTTTTGACGTCAATATTGAAGATTTAGTCAATTCCCTCAATGTCAGCGGCATCAAAATATCCGGCAAAGGCATTGCCTCTGTCCGTTCCAGAGTTACAAATATTAAAGAACATTTTTCTCAAAACATTAATGTTAAAGATTTTATAAATTCAATATCAACATCTCTCCGGCGGCAATTCAATGTAACTCAAGACTATGTTGTCCCCGAAAAAATTATACAGGAAGCTGAAAAACTGGCACAGACCAAATATCGTACATGGGAATGGAATTACGGCAACTCCCCGGAATTTAACTATGAAAAAAGCAGTAAATTCACCGGCGGCAATGTAACTTTGCAGCTGGATATTCAAAAAGGAAAAATCCTCAATGCGAAATTCAACGGTGATTTTTTCTCCCGTCAGGATGTATCACTGCTTGAAAAAACTCTCGAAAACGCAGAAATTTCAACAGATAATATCTCCATCCTTCTGGATTCCCTGCCCATCTCAGAAATGTTTCTCAACATAACTTCCGCAGAAATCCTCTCCCTCTTCCCCGCTGTATAATATATTTTAGAAAAGTTTCAATTCAACCAATAAGCGCAATATTTGCAATTTATAAATAAAACTTTTTCTGTAAGATTTATGCTTGAAAATTTTACATGCCAGAAAACAAGTCAAAGGAAAACTCTGTTTACAAACCGGAAAAAGTTTCTCATAAAAAAAATCAGACAAACCGCTGTAACTCAAATCTCTTGTCGCCGGATCAAATTTCCGCATTTGCAATGCTATACGGAAAAATCTGCGCAAAACAAGATAATTCATAGCTTTTGCAGTCTTAAGATTACAATTACTGCCGGCAATTTCAGAAATCTTTTCCAAAGCCAGATTATGCTGTGCGAAATGCCACGGAAAAACCGGAATATACTCTGTAATTTTCTCTGTTTGTGCAGGCGGCGGAGTCTTGAATATTTCAGGATTGCAATGACGGTAAAGATAACCGGCAAAATCAATTTCGCACAAATGTTCCGCTCTGCTTATTGCCATATTCAAAAAAACCAAATCTTCATATATCTTAAGTTCCGGCACAAATTTTATTCCCTGCAAAATTTCACGTTTATAAATACGATTCCAAATAGAACGGGCTTTGAAACAATAATATTTTTTATTCGACATCCTGCCATTGAAAACAACTTTTTCAGCCGCAGAATCTTCATATTCAATACGTTTAAAAGTCGATGACACAATATCCGCTCCACTTGCTTCAGCACATTGCAGCATAACTTCATAGTAATTTGGAGCGACCATGTCATCGGCATCAACAAAACCTATATAATCTCCCTGAGCCGCCGCCAGCGCAGTATTTCTGGCAGCAGAAACACCCTGATTGACCTCATGAGTAATAACTTTCAACCGTTCATCATTTTTTGCCATTTCATAAAGGAACTCTCCGCTGCTGCCGGGACTTGCATCATTGACACAAATAAGCTCCAAATCACGTTCCGTCTGCGCAAGCACACTCTCTATTGACAAACGGACAACCCGTTCCTCTTTATTATAAAATGGCATGATGATTGACAAACGCATTATCAACCTCTTACATGTTTCAATTTCAACTGAAATTTAGCAAAAGTTTTGCTGATATGATAGCCAATATAACGCAATTCAAAAAGCAGTCTCAAGATTTGAACTCTGAAGAAAAAACCTTTGCACATCTTATTGTCTGAAAAAATTCTGCTCATCATTTTTTCAAAAAACTTATGGGAATTTAACGCAACTTCCTGTACAACTCCGATATAATGAGTACGGAGATTTTCATAAAGTTCAACATAAACTGCAGCATCCATTTTTCTGAATCCGAATGCAGAACGCATATAGCGGCGGATCACCATGTATGAGACAAATGAACGCTCTGCATCTGTTTTGCACGTTTCAAAAAGTTTGGCAAAACCGTCAATCGTAATACGGGTCATACCATAAAAATGCTGCGGAATATTACGGTTGTTGCGGGCAGGAACTTTTTTCTCATTTTCTGCAAAAATTCTGCCGATACGATAAAAATATCCCGGAAAATCTATATCTACGGTTCGTTTGCATCTTATCAGATATTGATGTATGAAAAGTAAATCACTGCCGCGTGACAGCAATCTTTCAAAACGCAAATCTCCGATAGTTTCAAGTTTGAAAATACGGCAGACAAATTTCTGACGGAAAAGTTTCCTGGTCGCAAGCGGTCTCGCCAAAGTCAGATAACGGTCAATTTTCAAATTATTCTGAAATTCCACTGTTTCGCCGTCATGGAACTCACGAATATCACAAGTCACCATATCCGCATCATAATATTCCATCACACCGCACATGATTTCAAGATAATTATCAGGAATAAGATCATCCGGATCAAACATAGTAAAATATTTGCCCGTTGATTCCTCAATAGAAACATTCCGTACTCCGGCAAGTCCCATATTCTCTGCATTAGTGATAATGCGGAAACGACTGTCTTTCGCAGCATATTCTTCCAATATTCCAACAGTATAATCGTCAGGAGACTGGTCATTTATCAACAAAAATTCTGCATTTTTATAAGTCTGACGCAACAGACAATCCAACCCCTCACGCAAAATACGCTGAGGAATACCATACACAGCAAACAGAACACTGACTTTTTCTGACATATATAAATCCTTTTCAACTTATTCAGATTTTTTCACATCACCGCATATACCGACATCTTTTCCCAATGTCAGAACTTCCATATTTTCCAATTTACACAGATTTTCAAGATCAAGCGGCGACTTGCCGCCTATTGCACTTATACTGTCTTTGCCGCCCATGATTTTCGGTGCAATATGAAATTCAACTCGATCGACAACTCCGGCATTCAAGGCAGAAGCCGCCAATTCAGAACCGCCTTCAATAAAAAGTGAAGTTATTTTACGTTTAGCAAGATTCTGCAAAAACAACTCCCATTTTTCACCTGTAGAAACATCAACTATTTCAAAATCTCCTACCGCATCAACATCGCCGTAAAGTTTCTCCAACTCATTACGTGTCATAGTTTCAGAAGCAATGAATCTCGACATTTTCCGCTCAAAAAGCGTACCGTCGGCATTGCGGGCAAAAAGTATCGGCAAATCCTTACGCACCGTATTTGCACCAACCATTATCGCATCAAATCCTCTGCGCAAATACTGTACACGTTCCCGTGCCTCCGCTCCGGTTATAAATTTTGAACACCCATTGGCACAGGCAATTTTTCCATCCAGCGTAATGCCCATTTTCAAAAGAACATAAGGACGGTCACTTGTAATATACTTGAAAAAAATACGATTGAGTTCCCGGCACTCTTTTTCACAAACGCCGACTTCATATTTGATTCCGTGTTCATCAAAAATTTTCAATGCACGTCCCGCATGTGCAGGATTAGGGTCAAGAGTACCGATCGAAACAAAACTGAACTTCCGTGAACAAATCAATTCAGTACATGGCGGAGTCTTTCCATAAGTACAGCATGGTTCGAGAGTTACATAAATTTCCGCGCCTTCGCAACTGTAACCCTCTGCTTCGGCATTCCGCACTGCTTCGACTTCTGCATGCGGCATTCCGCATTGATGATGATAACCTCTGCCGAGTATTTTTCCATCCCGGACAACAACCGCACCGACTAACGGATTCGGCGACACATAACCATAGCCTTTACGTGCCTCTTCCAGAGCGATCTGCATCCATTGTTCGTGTGCGGAAGACATTTTTACTCCGTTATTTCATGCTCAAAAAGAGCTTTTGCATACATATCAGCATCGAATCTCTGCAAATCTTCAGGAGCTTCACCGAGACCGGCAAAAAAGCAGGGCAATTCAAATTTTTTCTGCAAAGCAACAGCCATTCCGCCTTTACCGCTGCCATCGAGTTTGGTAAGTACAATCCCGGTCAGATTGGCGGTTGCTGAAAACTTCTCCGCCTGACTCAAAGCATTCGCTCCGATACTGGCATCGACAGTCAGCCATGTTTCATGCGGCGCACCGGGCAGAACTTTATTTATTGAACGGCATATTTTGGCAAGTTCCTCCATCAGATTCTTCTGATTATGCTGTCTGCCGGCAGTATCTATAAGCAAATAATCCGCTTTTTCAGCAATGGCAGTTTTCACAGCATCAAAAGCAACTCCGGAAGGATCAGCGCCATTTTTGGAAGAAACAAGCAGCGCTCCACTGCGTTCACTCCACAATGTAAGCTGTTCATTGGCTGCGGCACGGAAAGTATCACATGAGCCGAGAACAACTTTTTTGCCTTCATTACGGAGCAGATTGGCAAGTTTTCCGACAGTAGTTGTTTTGCCGGAACCATTTACACCTACAAACAGAATAACTGTCGGCATTCCGTCAGCACCATGATTCAATTCACGCATATTGCGTTTGAGAATAGCTGCAACATGAGCGGAAGCGATTTCATAAATATCTTCGGAACTTTTTATCTTGCCGCGCTGATACTCATCTTTGAGTGTATCAGCAATATCCGTTGCCGCCGCCACGCCGAAGTCATAAGAAATGAGCATATCACCCAGCATCTCAAAAACAGATGAGTCCCACTCTTTTACACCGCCGAAAAGTGAACTTATAGTACGTCCGACCTTGACAGAACTTTTCTCCAAACCTTTTTTGAAAATAGAAAATATCGAAGCCATGAGTTATCCTTTTAGCTCAACGTTCGGGACGGTCAAGAGAATCTTTGACTGCATTAAGAACGCCATTGATAAAATTAGCAGATTTTTCATCAGCATAATCACGGGCGATTTCAACGCCCTCATTGATACTGACAATAGGCGGCACATCCATATCAAAAAGCATCTCATAAACTGCCACACGCATAATATTGCGATCAACATGTGAAATGCGTTCCCATTCCCAGTTTTTGGCAAAATCTTTTATTTTAGTGTCGATTGCCTCAAGATTCAATGCTATTTGTGCAATAATATTTTCTGCAATTTCACGGCTTTTGCGGGAATAACGGTTGTCAGACAGATTATGCTGACTCTTCATTTCTTCCTCAAAAAACTCATCAAATCTGCTCAATTCAGGAAATTCATTCAACATATCACAGCAGAAAAGATACTGCATAGCAATCTCACGGGCAAGACGTTTGGTGTGGAGTTTCGGAGTTGCTTCCAAAGATTCATCAATGTCCATACAAGAAACCTTTTATTTGATAACTTTGCAGAGATTTGCCATTTCAATAGCGGCAATAGCGGCATCAGAACCCTTGTTACCGGCTTTTGTACCACTGCGTTCAATAGCCTGATCGAGGTCTTCAGCAGTGATCATACCGTAAGTAACAGGAATTCCGGATTCCAAACCGAGCTGGGCAAGACATTTTGAAACTTCACTGTTGATATATCCGGCATGCTGAGTAGCCCCCTGAATAACAACACCGAGAGCCATAACAGCGTCAAACTTTTTAGTAGCGAGCAATTTTTTAACGGCAAAGGGAATTTCATAAGAACCGGGAACATAAGCAACAGTAATATTTTCTTCACTGCCGCCATGACGGACAATACTGTCAACAGCACCAGTTAAAAGATGGCTGACAAAAAAATTGTTGAAACGGGCGCAAACGATACCGAATTTCAAACCTTCAGCATTAAAGTTTCCTTCAAGAATTGTCTTTTTTTCCATAATATAACTTCCTTATTTAAAAAGTGTTATGATTTAAATTCAAGCATGCGGCGAATCGGAACGACCGCCTTTTCACAAATTTCTCTGCTCAAAACGATCTCTTCTGTTTCCTCCTCCATCGCCCGCAAAAGATCCTGCAAACGGGCAAGTTTCATGTGCGGACAGACCGCTTCAGGAGAAATAAGTATAAAACGTTTATCCGGATTTTCCTTTTCCAGACGGTGAAGAATGCCAAGTTCAGTAGCAATAATAAACTCTTTTTTATCAGAATTTTTGACATGGCTTAAAATCTTGCCTGTACTCAACGCATGATCCGCCAGAGCAACGACATCTGCGGGAGCTTCGGGATGAATAAGGACTTCAGCATTGGGATATTCTTTCTTGCGTTTCTCTATCATACTGACAGTGAAACGGTTATGTACGGGACAATACCCTTCATAAAGTTTCATCACACGACCGAGCTGTGCAGCACAGAAACTTCCGAGATTTCTGTCCGGCAGAAAAAGGATTTCTCTATCCTGCGGCAAATTTTTCACCACATTAAGAGCATTGCCGCTGGTAACGCAAATATCACATTCAGTTTTGGTCTCTGCTGTGGTATTTACATAGGCGACGACATACAAACCGGGATTTTCCTGTTTCATACGGCGGACTTTTTCAAGATCGACCATATCTGCCATATCGCATCCGGCAGTTGAAACGGGCAGGACGACTTTTTTGTCCGGAGAGAGAATTTTGGCAGTTTCAGCCATGAAACGGACACCGCAAAAAATGATCATATCAGCAGTCGTTTCTGCGGCTTTGATACTGAGTTCAAGAGAATCACCACAAAAATCTGCAATATCCTGAATCTCTCCGAGAGAATAATTATGCGCCAGAATAACTGCGTTTTTCACTTTTTTAAGCGTTTTGATACGTTCAATAATTTGGGCATCCGTCAACATTATTTTACCTCAATTCAACATTCAGTTTATTGGCAAGACTTTCACGGAGAGCATGATATGACTTGTTGATCTCGTCGTCGGTCAGAGTGCGTTCAGCATGACGGAAAGTCAATTTGAAAGCCATACTCTTTTTGTCAGCGCCGAGTTTTTCATCCGTAAAGATGTCAAAAAGTTCAACTTTTTCAAGATGAGCAAGTTTGAGCTTGCGGATAAAATCAATGACTGCAGAATATTCCAGATTTTTGTCACAGACAAAAGCCACGTCGCGATCAGTTGCAGGATACATGCTGAACGGTTTATAAAGCAGTTTTCCCTGTGTACCATTAAGAACAGCTTCAACCTCAAGCACTGCAGCATACATCTTTTTAGTTGTTTTGAAACCTTTGGTGAGGTCATGAGCAATTTCACCGAGGAAACCTGCACATTTGCCGTTGATAACAACTTTGGCACAGACTCCACTGACGAAACGTGCATCTTCTGCTGCTTCAAAACGGTAATTGACAATGCGGCGTTTATTGAAAAGAGCCTCAAGTGTACCTTTCAAATCATAGAAATCAATATCCTGTGCAAGTTCCGCACTGAAAAGTTCCGGATGACGTGAACCGGTCATCATTATACACATTTCAACACGTTCTTCAGGGAACATTTTAGGATTGGCACAGAAAACTCTGCCCTGTTCAAACAAGCGCAAATTGAGATTGCGGCGGGCAATATTGCGTTCCAGAGTATTGAGCATTTCTCCGAAAAGTGACGGTCTGAGACAGCGCAAATCCAGACTCAACGGATTATCAAGGATCATTACATCTTCAATTTTGAAGCGACGGTCGGACAAAGCAGTTTTGTCACTGACTGTGCTGTAATGATAACATTCAAAAAGTCCGAGACCAATCAAATCTTCACGCAATATCTGATATTTCAAATAAGCATCTTTGCGCAGCGGTGCGACAGATTTGGATGTTACCGGAATAAGCGGAATCGCCGCAAGTCCGTTAATGCGGGCAACTTCTTCAGCAAGGTCGGCTTCATTGGTCAGATCCAGACGGAACAACGGAGCAGTTACGACGCAGCCTTCAGCAGTTTCATCGCTGACTTTGAGCTGAAGTTTGCGGAAAATCGCACTGATTTCAGCACCGGAGAGCGAAATTCCGAGCAATTTATTGATACGTTCAAAACGGCATGGAATAACCTTTTCCGCAGGACGGGGAACACTGACATCAACGAGCGGTGTGACCAGTTCTCCACCTGCAAGTTCCAGAATAAGCTGGGCACAGCGGCGTGAAGCAAGTTCTGCCATATCAAAGTCAACTCCGCGTTCATAGCGGTAACTTGAATCAGAACTTACGCCAAGTTCACGGCTGGAACTGCGAATATTTGAGGAGAAGAAAACTGCACTTTCAATCAGGCAGTTGACAGTTTTTTCAGTAACACCGCTTTCTTCACCGCCCATGATACCGGCAAGGACGACAGGTTTTTCGGCATCGGCAATGACCAGATGACGGTTTTTAAGTTCAACTACTTTGCCGTCAAGGAGTTCCAATTTTTCTCCGTCGTTGGCACGGCGGATGACCACACGTTTTTCAGTCAGTTTGTCGAGGTCGAAAACGTGCAGCGGCTGACCGAGTTCCATAAGTACATAGTTGCTGATGTCAACGATATTGTTGATGGGACGCAGACCGATAGCAGTCAATTTGTCCTGCAGCCATTTGGGAGAAGGACCGACTTTGACGTTTTCAATAACTCTGCCGGTATAACGGGGACAGAGTTCATTGTCCATGACGGTAACAAGATTTTTGTATCTTTCAGGAACATCTTTGACTTCGGGAATGGTGATTTCGGGAAGTTTTGCCTGTGTGTCAAGCAGACATGCGACGTCACGGGCGATACCGTAATGAGAAAGCCAGTCGGCACGGTTCGGAGTTACTTCAACAGTAATACAGCTGTCTGCTCCAAGCAAATCATTGAGCGGAGTTCCGGGAACAGAATCAGCAGGAAGTTCCATAAGTCCGGAATGATCATCATTGAGACCGAGTTCCTTGCCGCTGCACATCATGCCGAAAGATTCGACACCGCGGAGTTTGGCTTTTTTGATAACAAATTCGCCGTCACCGTCTTTGAAAACAGTACCGACAGCAGCAAGAGGAACAAGTTTGCCGGCATCGCAGTTGGGGGCACCGCAAACGATCTGAACTTCTTCAGTACCATTAAAAACTTTGCAGACAGAGAGTGCATCTGCATTGGGATGCGGATTGCGTTCAAGTATTTTGGCAACGACAATGCCTTTGGGGACGACTTCGGTGGATTCGACTTCCTCGACTTCAATACCGGCACAGGTAAGTTTGTCGCAGAGCTGTTCCAGCGAACAATCAATATCAACATATTGGGTAAGGAAATTTTTTGAAATTTTCATATTTTCACCTGATTTCAGAATTGTTGGAGGAAACGGACATCATTTTCATAGAGATAACGGATGTCGCCGATACGGTAACGGAGCATGGCAAGTCGTTCAATGCCGAGACCGAAAGCATAACCGCTCCAGATTTCAGGATCATAACCTACATTACGCAAAACATTGGGATCGACCATACCGGCACCGGCGATTTCGATATAGCCGGAATTTTTGCAGACCGGACAGCCCTTGCCGCCGCACATAATGCAGGAGAAATCATATTCAACACTGGGTTCGGTAAAGGGGAAAAAGTGCGGGCGCAGACGGATGTTGATCTTCTCACCGAAAACTTCCCATGCAAAATTCTGGAGAATACTCTTCAAATCAGCTAATGAAACATCTTTGTCAATGTAAAGACCTTCGATCTGATGAAAATTCATGCCGTGTGTCGCATCAGGAGTATCACGACGGAAACAGCGGCCGGGAGCAACGATGCGGACGGGCGGTTCCTGACTTTCCATAACGCGGATCTGAACGGGACTTGTCTGTGAACGGAGCAGTCTGCCGTCAGCAAAATAAAATGTGTCACCTCTGTCGCGTGAAGGATGATCCATCGGAGTATTGAGGGCGTCAAAGTTGTGATAAACATCTTCGATTTCCGGACCTTCTGCAACGATGAAACCCATTCTGCGGAAAGTGTTTACACATTCATCAATCATGATTGAAATGGGATGTTTATGGCCTGCATTTGCAAGTCTGCCGGGCAAAGTAACGTCGATTGAATTTTTCTTGGCTTCGACAGCACCTGCGGCATCTTTTGCATCCTGAAGCATTTCTTCGATTGCCTTACGGCTTATATTGAAAGCGATACCGACATTTTTGCGTTCTTCGGGGGGAACTGAACCCATTTCTTTGCTCAAAGCGGGCAGGAGGCCGTTGCGCCCGAGAAATTGGATACGCAGCTCCTCAATGCTTTTTGCGGAAGAGTCCTGCTGAAGTTTTGCTTGAACATCAAGCACGGACTGCTGGAGTTTTTCCAAAAGTGAACTCATTTTTCATCTCTCTTATATTAAAATTTTATTAAAATTTTCAAATTCAAATCCAATTTTCAGTGTCTTAAAAAAACACACTATTGACACTTTTTTCTGAAATTAAAGCAAAACAGCCCGAACATGGAAAAATCCACCTTCAGGCTGTTTATAAATTTTCCGGATTTATGAGAAACGATTCAAAAAGAAACGCTCACACAAAAATCCATTTGTCGGAGCTTAGGCCTGGGTGACTTTTTCCACCAGGTTTTTAAACTCTTGGGGCTCATTGATAGCCAGATCTGACAAAACCTTGCGGTTGAGTTCGATATTAGCTTTTTTGAGGCCGCACATAAAAGTGCTGTAATTGACGCCCAATTCACGGCAAGCTGCATTGATACGGATGATCCAGAGACCTCTGTACTGCTGTTTCTTCTGTTTGCGGCCTTTGTAGGCGTGAACGCCTGCTTTATCGACTGCATCATAAACGGTACGGATCTGCTTACTGCTTGCACCATAAAAACCTTTGGCGCGCTCCAATACTCTTTTGCGACGTTTTCTGGAACTGACTGCACAAGTAACTCTCATAATATTCCTCCATTAAAGTCCGTAGGGCAACGCTGCTTTGATGCGGCGGCTTTCTGCTTTTGAAACTTCACCATCGCCGTGCAAACGGCGTTTACGTTTCGGGCTTTTCTTGGTCAGGATGTGACTTGCCCCGGCTTTGTTGTGGCGGAACTTGCCAGTTCCGGTCATTTTGAGCCGCTTTGCGGCACATTTTCTCGTCTTCAACTTCGGCATCGTTGGTTTTCCTTTATGCTTAGGTTAAACTTTTCACGGAGGAGGCCGACGCCAGCCAACCTCGCGTGTTCCGCCCCGGCCTTATTTAGGGGCGAAAATTACGGATATATTACGCCCGAGGAGCTTGGGAGTCCCGTCAGCATCCCCGTATGGTGCAAGATCAGTCATTACATTGTTCATAAGATCGAATGCAATATCCTGATGCGCCATCTCTCTGCCGCGTAATGCGAGAGTAATCTTTAATCTACACCCTTTTTCCAAAAAGTCAAGCGCTTTTTTAATTTTAAACTCATAATCGTGTTTGTCAATGGTCACATGGAACTTGACTTCCTTCAATTTCTGAGCGGCATTGTTCTTTTTCTGGGCCTTGAGATTTTTTTTCTGTTCGTACTGCAATTTACCGAAATTCATGATACGGACGACGGGGATATCGGCCTTGTCCGCGACAACAACCAAATCCAATCCTGCTTCTTTCGCCATTTCACGAGCGGTTTCAAGCGATACTATGTTCAACTGTTCTCCATCAGCACCGATAAGGCGCACTTCTTTGGCAGTGAACGACCGATCATTGGGTTTAAGTAACTTAGCTATAATAGCCTCCTGTGGTTCGTGGTTTTACTTTTTTTGAATGTGCAAGTTTTCGGCAGACTTGCACATTCTTCTCTATTCAATATAAACTCCTTGCGGAGATTTTTCAAATTTTAAACTGTTTTTTCCTCAACTTCTTTCAACATTTTTTCAGTGAGGACTTCGACATCCATTGTGCCGAGTTCACCTTCACGGCGGTTGCGGACTGAAACGTTGCCCTCTGCCATCTCCTTGTCACCGACGATAATAAGATAAGGAACACGTTCATTGCGGCCGAGTTTGATTTTTGCGCCGAGACCTTCGTTGCGGGTATCGACATCGACACGCAGACCTTTAGCACGGAAGTTACGTTTAAGTTCTTCAGCATAAGCAAGTTGACGTTCCGTAACCGGCAGAATTTTTGCCTGAACAGGAGCCAGCCACATCGGGAATGCTCCGGCATACTGTTCGATCAGGATACCGAAGAAACGTTCGATTGAACCGAGCAGCGCACGGTGAACCATAAACGGCTGATGACGTTTTCCATCCTCGCCTATGTAAGTCATATCAAAACGTTCCGGCAGATTGAAGTCAAACTGGATAGTGGTAGTCTGCCATTCACGACCGATGGCATCTTTGACTTTGAGGTCGATTTTCGGACCGTAGAAAGCACCGCCGCCTTCATCGACTTCGCAGTCAAGACCGGCTTTATCGACAGCTTTTTTGAGAGAATCGAGTGCTTTTTCCCATTTGGCGGGATCGCCGACGGCTTTAGCGGGACGGGTAGAGAGATAGGGTTTGATTTCAGTGAAGCCGAAAGCCTTCCAAATCGACAGACTGAAACGCAGGACTTCTGCAATTTCGTCCTCAATCTGTTCCGGAGTACAGATAATATGAGCATCATCCTGTGTGAAACCTCTGACACGGAGCAGACCATGCAATGCACCGGATTTTTCATAACGGTAAACAGTACCGAGTTCAGCCCAGCGCAAGGGCAATTCACGATATGAACGGATTCTTGACTGATAAACTTCAATATGGAATGGACAGTTCATTGGTTTGACGTAATAATCTTTTTCGTCAATTTCCATTGAGGAATACATGCCTTCTTTGTAGAAAGACAAGTGACCGCTGGTTTCCCAGAGAATGCTCTGACCGATATGCGGGGTATAAAGCATATCGTATCCGTTTTTGTAATGCTCTGATTTCCAGAAGGTTTCAAATGTGTTACGGACAAATGCGCCTTTGGGATGCCAGAGGACGAGACCGGGACCGACATTATCAGAGAAGCTGAAAAGATCAAGTTCAGTTCCGAGTTTGCGGTGGTCGCGTTTTGCGGCTTCTTCGAGCATTTTGAAATGAGCGTCCATCTCCTCTTTGGTGGCAAAAGCAGTACCGTAAATACGCTGAAGCATCGGATTTTTTTCATCGCCTCTGAAATATGAACCGGCAATAGAGAGAAGTTTGACAGCACCGATCTGGGAAGAATTTTCGACATGCGGACCGCGGCAGAGGTCAACATAATCACCACACTGATAGAAACTTACAACTTCGTCTTCGGGAATATCTTTCAAGCGTTCAAGTTTAAAAGTCTGATTTTCTTTTTTAAGCATTTCTTCTGCTTCTTTGCGGGAGAGTTCAAAGCGTGTGAACTCAAGCTTGCGTGAAAGCATTTTTTTCATGCGTTTTTCGATTTCTTTCAAATCTTCAGGAGTAAGTTTATGCTCCATATCAAAATCGTAATAAAATCCTGTTTCAGTAGCAGGACCGATGTCAAATTTTACATCTTTGTACAATTCTTTGACTGCAGCCGCCATAATATGAGCGGCACTGTGCCGAATCGTTTCGATATTCAATTCACTCATTTTTTCACCGTATGTTAAAAGTTAAAAAATTCTATAAACTCTCTAATATAATACCTTTATAAATTTTTGCAAGTCATAAATATCAGCTTAATGCAAGATTTTAACTGAAAATAAAGAGTTTAAGGTTTTCCTTATCAGAAAACAACAAAAAAAAGGGCCGCTGCTCACCTTTTTCAAGGTTTTGCAACAGCCTGAAAAAAAATTCCTGTACGAATTTTTCAATTAAGGGTATAATTTACTGCAATTTCAAAATACTGTAAGGTTTTAGTTCGATATTTTTATATTTGCAATCAAATGGATTCGGATTTTCAATAAAAATCGAACCAGTGCAGTCTGAATGCACACGCAATTCAAGCGGAAAACCTGCAATTCCCTCATTACCTGCCTCAAATGTCAACTCTGCTTCAAGCGCAGTTGCACCGAACCATGATGATTGAGCAAAAGCACTTGAGAATTTGCCGTCATTGATAAACAACGAATAATTGAATGTATCTGTGATTCTCTGCCATGCAGGTGCATCAGTGTTGCAGATATTGTTGTAAATCAATCCGTAAATATGATTATTTTTGAATGAAAGCGGCAGATTTTTACGCCATTCGCAAGTGTGCATATCATCAAATTCCACCACCGGAGCGTCAATACAGCAGAGTACCGCATTGAAACTGTTGTTTTCCACAGCGGCAAAGCGAGAGCAGTAGAACATGTCCAGCATTGAGCCGGGCATAAGCTCCGCCGGAGTGTTTATGCCTGCATTGCTGTCAAAAATGAAATTACCGTCATTGCCTGCAAACGGAAATTTAGCATAATAGCAGACTTTTTCATAATGTTCAGCAATATCCAGACGATACGCAAAGTCAATACGGGGAATATTTTTCCAGATACGCATAACTCTTTCAGCGGCACCGTTTTTAAAAGTTCCATACTGCAGCACTTCGGTAAAAAGTTCTCCATCAGTCAGAATTTTTGCCGATTTTTCTGCAAGTTCCGATACTTCCACATCAACACTCGGACGCAATCCACAGAATCCGCTGTCAGGAATGGCATCATTGATGTTCTGTATTATGAAATCTCCGCAGCCGTTCTGCATCAAAATTTTTCCGTCAGCAGATTTCACATAATTCAAGGTCCCGTCAGCAGAAAAATCAAGTTCAAAAAATCTGCTTGTTATTTTCTGCGGCAGCACAAACGCACTGTTTCCCGGCTTTTCGTCATAAAAACGTGAAAATTCCACCTCCAGACGCAAAGAACCGAGAGCAGGAATGTTTTCAACATACAACATCCAGCGGTTCTGACCGATAAGCTGACGTGAAACTTCTCTGCCGTCAGGGTATTTGAGTGAAACAAGTTTTTTTGCATAATTCCCGAGATACAATTCCGCATTGCCGGAAATGACATGCGGTGCAGAATTGCGGATTATAACACCTTGAGTCTCCCAATAATCAGCTTTTGCAGCATTCAAACGGTTGAGTTTAACAGCACGGCGCATGGCAGTTTCAGCATAATGCGCCTTGCATTTCCAGCTTTCACGGAAACGGTCAAAACAGCTTGCAGAGAGAGTTTTACCATTATTTTCATAATCTTTCTGCCATCCCCATGTATTCAACCCTATGGTGTGATCGGAAGTAAGCATGAGATTTTCCAAAAGAGTATCATCTTTGAGGCCTTTCAAACGGCAACCATCATAAATACGCTGAGCCTTGCGATGATTTTTCAGAACGGATGGAACTGCATTCAAACGGATATTCCACGGGTCGGCAAGGAAACCTTTTATCACCGGAATGGAATCGCCGTATTTTGCCTCCATCATCTGAAAAAATCCTGACGGAGTGGTAAGTTTTATTTCCGGATAAAGTCCTGTTGTATTGAGTTTGCAGATCAGCTCTGCAAGTTCAGGTGCAGGGTTGCGGTTGTCGCCGCCGTACTGCATAAGCACTTCAGAGTATGGATAATTTTCTTTTTTCAATCTGTTTGCGAAAATATTGAAAGTATCTTTTCCCGAAAGTTTATGTTCTACACCATCCTCAGGCATGGGAAGATTTACTCCCAGGTCATAAATTCCCAGATGTTCCGGATAATTCCGGTAACCGAGATAAATGCATGCCATACCGTAAACCGCATACGGATGTTTTGATTCACATGAATTTACAGTGCGGTCGTTGCCGAGATTCCAAACGAGGATTCTGCCGCCTGATTTACATTCAAGATAAAACAAATGCGGCAGATCCGCCCACGGAAGTTCCGTTTGATAAGCACCGCATCCTGCAATAAGGTAACGGATTCCGGCACAGTTCATCAGAGTCGGAGTTTCACTTGCCAGACCGCCGATGTCGTCAAGGATGGCAGTTTGTACGGGAAAACCGTACTTTTTACCGAGTTCAGCAATACGGGAAGAATTTGCTGCAAGTTCAGCGAAAGAAGCTCCTTCTGTAAGCATCTGCATATCATAAGCTGCAACTTCAAATTGACCTTTTCGTAGAAGATTGAGCAAACGTTCTGCCTGTTCCGCGGGACGGTAATCGAGATAGTTGCGCAGGAGCGAACCGCTTTCGATGGTCCAGCAGTAATCGGGGTCTGCTTCTCCGAGGCGTACAGCTTCGTCAAGATAGACGAGCTGCTGTCTTTCGACCTCATCGGGCAAATCGGTAAAACCAATATCATAATGAGTGTGATGAATCACATAAATTTTTTCAAGCATACATAAACCTTTAATTTCTTACAATTTTTTCAATCTTTACATCTTTCATCAAAGATTTCTGACTTTTGTCTCCTGCGTAATTAACGAGCAAAACAATTTTTACACTGCGGGTTCCTCTCCACCAGCGATTGATCGGATTGATACCGTATTTTAATTCTCTGCCGATAGTACCGCTGAATTCTTTCCAGTCGTTCTGAATTTGTGCACCTGCGGCAGCAAGATAAATATACGGAGGTGCATTTTCATGCTGACGGACAGCAGTTCCGGCAGGGCGGTTAAGTCCGACAGGCGCATTGAATGTAACTTCATAAATTGCACCTTTTTTGCGTATGGAAATAATTCCTCCTGCAGAAAGATTACGGTTGGGCAAATCCTTGAAAGCTCCTGTCGTATCAATATCAAATGCAGCTCTGCGGAAGTCAACAGCTTTCCATTTTGAAGCATTTTTGACTTTGATCATGCGGTCGGTGGATTTGACAGGAGCAGCAAGAACAGTTTCTGTTCCTCCACACGCCTGAACTTCAATGGAATTTATCTGCTTGCCTTTTTCATCATGCGGCAGCAGACCGAAATAAAGCACTGCAGGCTTTGAACCGGGAGCAAGTTTGAATTTACCACTCACCCGATAAGTTGCTTTCGGGTCAATTGCAAGAATATTTTTAGAAAAGAGGAATGAACTTGCAGTTGCATGGATTGTATTATCTTTCATACTCTTTAAATTGGAAACAGAACCTGTAAAATCAGCAGGGTCTTTCAACTTGAGAATATTACCCTGAAAAATATCAGGCGCACCTGCCAATGCTTCCAGTTCCTTTTCTGTATAAAGGTTACGGACACGGGGGGCAGGTTTATCAAGTGCTTTATCCAGAGCCTGACATTCAGCTTTACTGCCGAGGAAGAAAAGTTCACTGTCAAAAGGTGCGATTGAAGGAGCAAATGAAGTTACAGGCTTGTCTGAGATGAATTTTTTACGGAAAACATCATAAACACAACTTGGAACAGGCAATTTGATATTGCTTTTTGCACCTTGCGCTTTGGCATGAATTGCAATAAAACGGTTTCCTGCGGTGACGTAAACATTGTCCGCTGTATAGCGGTGAACTCCGCTTGCAGCAAGAACTTTGCTCAATAAATCACGCTGGAAATCGGGAACTGCACAGAAAATATCCGTACGACTGCCGCGCCGCTTGACTGCAATCGCTGTTTCTCCGGTATCAGCGAACACACCGAGAATTGCGGCTTGCGGATCATTTACTGTAAAAACGGGGTCCAGCAGCAGTGTGCGCGGGTCGTAAGAATATTTGGTCGGAGTAAAGGTAAGTCCGTTCAAATCACCGACAAGTTTATCCGCTCCTGTCAGTCTGACTTTGAGTTTATCGCCTTTTCTTTCTCCTTTTTGTTCAAGTTTTATACCTGTAAGTTTTTCGATATTTACTTTATCAAGACCTTTTTCGGGATCTGAATAGCCGGGGGCATAAAACCAGATTGCAGTTTTTTTGCCCTTATTGAGAACTTTTTCAATTTCAGCACGTTTTTCAGCAGTGAGGTAATGAGCATCAAGGAAGATGAGAACTTTGTATTTATCTGCTGTTTCCGTACTGAAGTCATGCAGGCTGTTCATATCGTATGCGACACCCTGCAAGCTCATACTGTTGGCAATAAAATTGAATCTTGCGCTTGCCATTACGGGATCACCGTTGATTGTATCAAGCGTTACAATGTTGCGGTCATTGAAAAATACACCGACTTCGGCAACTGATTTATAAGGATATTGTACAGTTGCACGATTGACATTGCCGCAGAATTTGAGCATATCAATCAGACTGTCTTCATTATACCAGCCGACAGAGATTCTGCCTTCTTTGCCGAGCGGGAACCCGACCCACCAGCAGGCATGGTCATGGGCAGCGGCTTTGCCGAAATCACGTTTGATAATCGAGAGATTTTCAAATTGCGAATAGAGATGACTTGCAGCAAAACTCAAATCCGTAAAGAATGTGCGAATATCATATTCTTCAAGGAAAAGTTTCCCTTTGCGGCGCAAGTTTTCATAGGTGAAAATTGAAAAAACCGGACTTCCCATATTTACACCTGCATATCCCTGAATGGCGGCAATATAATCAAGATTGGGGTCGTCAAGAGCAGCTCCGAGTCCGGTATAACCGATATGGTGACCTTTGCCGACCGAACCTGAACAATGATTCATGCTGGTATTGTAGAATCCCCACAAACCGCAAATCATTTCATTGTTTGAAGCCTCTTTAATTGCCTGTGTAAATGAAGTTACGGCTTTGGCTACTGAATCAGATTGAAAAGTCCAGAAATCCATAGCCATAGTGCCTTTGGCAGGATCCCGGAAAACACCGAAATCTTTTCTCTGAAGCTCTGCAAGTTCAGGAGCGGCTGTATCAAAAGTAACGGAATCTTTTTTCCATGCTTTCTGTAACGCTTTTTCATCATCATTATATTTTTTACGCAGCCATTTCTGAAAAGCATTTACTGCAACAGGTGAAAAATCACCGAAATTCAACTTTTCACGCGGAGTTTTAACACTGTTGAGACTTGCTCCGAAATAATATGTCTCAGGACCGTCGCCTACGCCGAAGTGAAAGCCGATAACTTTATCAGCATAATCACTCTGACGGATATGTTCAATCATTGCTTTTATACCTTCAACGCTTTCAGTGATATATTTATCAGAAGCAAATGAGTGATTGAGTTTCAATCCGTTTGGGAGAGTTGTACAATCATCGGGATTTGCACTGTTCCATGCTGCAGGCGGACAAATAGTTGAGCCTGTAAGAATATAAGTATCAGGATTGATACGCAGAGTATTTTTGATACGGGAATCCATATAAGCAAGGACTGCTTTCAAATTCTTTGCTTTTTCTTCGGGAGTATTGCCATAAAATTTTGCACCTACCATAACACGGGTGATCGGAGCTTTTATTTTGGCAATTCCGCCGGAAGTACGGAAAGAATTCTGCTCTTCACTGTCAGTCATAATAAAAGGCGCAGTAAGTTTGCCGTTTATGAAAAGTTTCGGAGAACCATCAATGACTTTGACTTCCGCTTTGGCGGGAACTGATGATGATATACGCTTAGCAGCAAAACGTTTAATGCGTATTTTAGCATTTGCAGGAGCTTTGAGTTCATGTATTTCACTGCCTGCTATTGCTTTAACTGCAATCGGCATAACTCCGTCGGGCGCAAAATCAGGAATATAAAGTGATACGGGGACGGTGTAATCTTTGCCGACTTGCCATTTTGAAGTCGGGATACCGGGAATCACATCTTCTTCAGCAACGCGCAAATCACCCTTGTAAGTATTTTCACCGAGCATGACACGAAAGCCGAAATTCTGTTTCATCTTTGTTTTTGCATGAAATGTGATATGGAAATTCAATTTCTGTTTTGGTTTAACTTCTTTCGGAAGGCGGATATATTTCCAATCAAGCAGTTCTTTTTCTGGAGAGAAGGTACGGTACGATGTACTTTTGGTACTGCGCAAACTGTCCTCGGCATTTACCCAGCTTGAATCGTTGAAGTCGGTTTTATAGAAATCTGCGGGTGCTGTTTTTGCTGTTTTGAATTTTTCATCGCTGACAATGGTTGTTCTTGTTCCGTTTTTTTCAACGAGCATAAGTTCCAGCAGCAGTCCCTGATCAATGGTAAAATCCTTCACGCTGAATGCGAGAACATTTTTACCGCTTTTAAGAAACTGTTTTATGTCTTTGACTTGGGCGGGAACGCCGCCGTTGCCGATTGATTGACCGTTGCAATATCCTGCCCATGCATCGTCAGCAGATATTTGGAGAATTGCTTTTTCGATATTATTAATGTCTGCAATCTCAAAAGTACGACGGAAAAAGCGTTCAATATTATCGCCTCTGTCGCCGGGATACCAGATATATTTTCCCTGCCAGTGAGCATCCGGAAGTGTACGTTTTTTGCCTGTTCCTGTAATTTCCATTTCTGAAATTTCAGTTCGACCTGATGCACATGGACCGAAAACAAAACGCATATCAATACATTCAGTGACCGGAAGTTTGAAAAATTTTTTGTTCAAACCGTCTGCTTTTTTGAATTTTGCGATATTTTTCCATGTCCCGTTGAGAAGACGTGCTTTTACTTCAATATACTCAGGAATTGAAGTTTTTTCGGGAAAAACAAATTTCATACCGTCAACTTTTACAGGCTGAACCCAGCGGCTTTCTATCCAATTCGGAAATGTTCCCGCATTTGAACGGTAAAAAGTCTCAATATTGCCGTCTGCAACTTTTTCGACTGCCAGCGGAACTTCATACGGTGCCTGTGATGACGGAATGAGTACCGCACTGTATTTTTTATGCAGTAAATCTTTGGCAGAGCGGGCGTAAGCAACCGCTCCGCTGCTGTCTCCGGCACTTGCAAGAGCCAGAGAGAGAAGTAGAATTTTTTTAATTTTCATATTGAATGGAAGCCTTTTTTACTCTGCGTCGAAGTTAAGATTGATGGGAATTTTGCTGTTGTTATAGGCAGCTTTGTTATTGACATCAGAACTGTCAGCTGAAGCCTTGGTCCATGTTGCAGCAGCTTTATGTGATTCTACATGACCGTCAACGTGAAGTGCATTTGCTTTGCCGTTATGACGTCCTGCAATCGGAACGGCAGCACGAGCGGTAAGGATACGGTAATTACCTGTTTCCGTCATTTCAGCAGGAGTATCGCCTGAACTGCATTCAGTCATGAGAATTGTTCCGGAAGGAGCGCCGCATGAGCCGTTTTTGTATGTTGCGATAGCCATCTGATTTGAATCCCATTCTTTAGCCATTGCACCGTAAATAAAGCCGCCGTATCCGGGTTGCCAGTATGACGGATCTTTTACCTGAGGACAATAGAACGGATTGTTCTGCTGCTGTTCCATTTTGGCAATAACTTCATGTCCTTCCTTGCCTGATGCGGTATATGAGAAAATGTAATAGAACCACGGACCTGCAGGACCATTCAAATGAGGATAATGGTCCTGATTATCTGCAGTATATCCTTCGATTGCGATACCGAGATTTTTCAAACGACTGACACAGGTTGAGGTGCGGGCGCGTTCACGTGCTTTGTTCAAAGCGGGGAGGAGCATGCCTGCGAGAATTGCGATGATGGCAATCACTACCAAAAGTTCGATAAGTGTAAAGTCTTTACATGTCGGAATCAGGGGGCGTTTTTTCATAAATCTTTCTCCTTGTTGGATTTTTACCTTCAAGGACACTCCATTTTCCTGAGTGGCTTACGGTACTGCATTCTTTGCCGTTCAACCTCGAAGAAAGTATTTTTATTGCTTCATCTCCCATTCCGGGAGTAAACTTATACGCGGTAAATTCTTTTACTTTTTCATGATCATCTCCGGGAGACTCAATAACAAAAAGTTTTTTGCCCTCAAGCTCTCCACGTGATGTTAATATATACTTAAACTGCAACGCAAGCTGGTTGTCACTGCAAACGTATGCTTCAGCTTCCGGAATCTGTATTTCAGCATAATCTTCTGTTTCATCCGGCAGCTGGAGCAGCTTGAATTCAACATCAGCTTGCCACACAGACAAAAAACCGTTGCGCCGGTCGGCATCAGAGACAATAACGTGTTTTTCCCTGTTTTCCACCCAGCAGCAGGACTTTATTTTCCTGCGGCGCAATGATCTCGCCAATGCCGCCGCACAATCAAAATTCGGATATGTTACCGCATCATGATCAAATCCTTCATAATGACGGTCAAGAAATATCAAAGGATAATACCTCGGACGCATGCGGATTATTTTCTTCGCCTGTTCCGCATTCAAAATAGACCACACTATACAACCGGAAATAGAAAAATCATTCAAAATCTCCTGCAATATCGACAACTGCTTCTCCGAACTGCTGTCAGCAGAAAAAAAGCATAAAGAACAGTTAAGCTGTTCCAATCCTTTATATAAATTTATAAAAAGACTCTGCTGAAAAGTTTGCTCCGACGCATAATCAAAGACCACTGCAATTTTTTTGCGTGCCTTATTTGCTTCCGGCAGATTTTTTATCTCCGGCACAGAAGTACCCGTAGCACGGCGGCGGTCAAGAATGTTGCGGCGGCGCAACTCATTCAAAGCCTTGGCAAGTGTAATATGACTGATTCCCAACTCAATGGCAAGTTTTTTGTCCGGCGGAAATTTAGTACCCGCCGGCAATTCTCCGGATTCAATCATTTCGATCAGAGTAACAATAATCGTTTCATAGATCGGTCGATTGAAACATTGAAGATTATCTTTGACTTTCTGAAAATCAAAATCCATTAAAACATGCCTCATATATAGTATAGTTTACTTTGTTTACCATAATATACTATGACATATTTTTAAATGCAAATAAAAAAATAAAAAAAATACGTTTTTTTTCAAAACTGTCAATTGAAAAACTAAATGCACAGGCGAAAAATTTTAACCGCTATAAAGCATTACTGCTTGACAATACAAAAAAAGTGATTATTTTATACGTGACAATGATTTATTATGTTTTTGAAATAATAATATAAGGAGTAATAATAATGTCTGAAAAACTGAAAAAAGCGTTGGAACTGCACAAAAAATGGTTCCTTGAATCAGGAATCATGCCCGATAACGGGAAACTTGGCATCGCAGAAAGAGTCCTTCTAACCGTAAATAATTCCGCCGCAGAAAAAGCAATGTCAAGCTTTCCGGCATGGACATACTTCGGCAACGGATGTTTTCTGGAACAGCGGCGTGCAGACTGCTGTTTTGAAACTGCATACTATTTCCTCCGCCGGTTTCAACTTTTCAATGATCCGCAAGACCGTGAAATCTGCAGCAACATGCTGAATTATCTCTATCGCCGCTCCGGCATGCTCAGCCGCGACCCGCAAATCACCACCTGCGAAGAGGGCGTTTGGAACTGGAGCGATATACGCTGGACTCCCGCAATCTGGTTCGATGACAACTCATGGTGCATTATTCTCGCCCTGACAATCGGCAATATGGATGCTGAATTTGATCAGAAATATGAGATGAAAAAATACGCTCTGCTCGGAGCTGCCGCTATGGTCGGCGGTTTTGAACGTCAGTGGGCAAAAAATGATGCCCGTGAAGAGGGAAAAGTTTTCTGGTCAGGCAACCTTGAACTGCCGCACTGGGGGGCATTGACGGCAGCAGCTCTGGTTCTGGCTGCTCAGGAAGAAAAAGATGAAGCTCTGATCAAACGCTATTATGATGCCGACAAAGTTTATTTCGACTTTATAAAAAAGAATCTTGACACCTTCAATTTCAGTGAATTGAGCTATGCACTTTTGTACTTCGGCATGAGTATGAAACACAATCTGAAAGCGGAAAAAGAAATTCTCGGTGCAGAAATACGCAAAAAACTCCTTGACAACTGCGACAAGGAAAATTTGTGTCTGCCTTCAACTCATTATGAAGCCCCCAAAGGCGGCGCACTTGCCGACCTTATCTACACAATGAACTGGTTCTATACCGCAATGGTCGTTTTTGAAAAAGAACTTCCCACAAAAGAAGGCGGAGAATGGCTGAAAAAATTCTCTGTATTTCTCGCCGATATTCAGGATACATGCAGTCAGAAAGAACTTTGCGGCTGCTGGAGAGGGATGTATGATATAAGCAACCATTCCTGGGGCGGCGGCGATTGCTACGAAGGCGGCGCAAACAGCATTTATTCCGGCTGGACCAATGCTCCCATAGGCTGGTCTCTCGCCGAATGCTGTAATAATTAATAAAAAACTGTTTTATAAAAACATCTGCCGGACTCACATTTATCAACATCAGTAAATGTGAGTCCGACAAAATTTTCCAGTCAAAATAATATCAAATTTTTATCCCTTGTATTTGCGCATGAGAGCGCACATCTCACGGGTAGCCTGTTCCATACCGACCTCAATCGCTCTGCCGACGATGGAATGACCGATATTCAATTCATGCAATCCGGGAATAGTCAGAATACCTTCAATATTGACATAATCTATTCCATGACCGGCATTGACTTTGAGACCGAGAGAAGTTGCAAACGCCGCCCCTTCCCGCAAGCGCACAAGCTCCTGCTGTTGTGCTTCGCCGACAGCATTTGAATAAGTCCCGGTATGCAGTTCAATATAATCACTGCCGACATCTGAAGCCGCCTGGATCTGTTCTTCAACAGGGTCAATGAAAAGACTTACAATAATACCTTCTGCATGCAGTCTTTCGATCGCAGAAGCAATATAAGTCTGTCTGGCAATAACATCGAGACCGCCTTCTGTAGTAAGTTCCTGACGTTTTTCCGGCACCAGACAACAGCTGTGCGGTTTAACTTCACAGGCAATGGCAATCATTTCGTCGGTTGCCGCCATTTCCATATTGAGACGCTTTACGACTTTGACAAGTTCACGGATGTCAGCATCATTGATATGCCGTCTGTCTTCACGCAAATGAGCAGTGATTCCCCATGCTCCGCCTTTTTCGCAGGCGATAGCAGCAGTTACGGGACTCGGATATTTGGCAAGCCGAGCCTGTCTTACAGTTGCTACATGATCAACATTTACACCTAAATTCATTTTTTACCTCATCTTTCTTTATCAATTTTAAAAAACTGTTCTATATCAGTTTGAACAGATTGAAAATTTATATTTCCTGAAGGGCAAAGGAAGAAATCACATTTTGCCCCTTTCTCTTCAAAATAATCCATTATTTTGCTGATAGTCTGCGGATTTATTTTGTTTCCGAGGGCGGCATCATAAAGAAAATTAACTGTTCCGATGTCAAATTCGACCGGCATAAGCATGGTACATATCTCTTCCCGGTCAAAACCGCTTTCGTGGATATGCATATCCACTGCATAATTCATGCCGCACATGGATTTTTGACGGAACTCAGATGCAAGATAAACAGTTTCAGCCATATCAGCAGCAGGCAAACGCAGAAGCAGTTCCGCTTCAATACCATGTTCATACATTATACCTTTGACTAACGCAAGGATTTTACGCAGATTAATGCAAAGCCCCTCATCCCGCAGGACTCCGGCAATATCAAAATCAAAAAATACTTTTCTGACACCTGCCATTGCATAAATTTCCATTTGCCGTGACAATGAATCAAGATATTCCGTCTGCAATTTGAAACCTGACTCCAATATCAGGCGATTCAAACGGGCTGAAACAGGATTTCTGACACTCAGAGAATTACAGGATATTTTGCGCATTTTCCGCATGAACGGATAATTATTGAAAATCTCTGTATCTACTTGCAAATCAATACTCTGCAAAATATTATTTTCAGGAATACTTTCAAAAAGTTCCCATGAATCAACAGTCAGTCCCGCCATCAGAGCAATCCCGCATTCATAAGTTTTTCCATTGTTATTTCTGAAGAACCGGCGCCATTTGCCATATAAGTCTGAACCATGGAATAGACATATTTGCCGAGAACATCAGTTTCAATATTGACAATATCTCCTCTGTGCAGTGAACCGAGTACGGTATCATTCAAAGTCAGAGGAATCAGATGGACACCGAAACAGCGGTTGTCAAGTTCAACCAGAGTCAGAGAAACTCCATTGATTGCAATGCTGCCTTTGGGTACAAAATATGGACGCAATTCTTTTATCATACGGATTTTCAGAACATAATCATTGCCTTCTCTGGCAAAAGAGAGAACTTCACTTGTCCCGTCAACATGACCCGATACGATATGTCCACCCATTCTGCCTGACGGCTGCATGGCACGTTCAAGATTGACCATCTGCCGTGCTTTCAGCAGACCGAGATTGGTTTTTTTCAAAGTTTCTTCGAGGGTGAAAAATTCAAGAGAGCCGTCTCCGTGAACTTTTTCCAGACTGAGACAGCAGCCGTTAACGCTGACACTTTCACCTATTATTGGATCAATAAACTTTTTTTCGGGACGGATGAGCAGCCTTGCGGAATCTGCACTTTTATTTCTTGAAATAAATTCTCCTTTTGATTCTATAATTCCTGTAAACATATTTTCTCCTTATTTCGGCATGATTTTAGCAAGCATGAGAGTTCTTGCCCATGCATCCTGCATACGCATGAATTTGCGTTCATGTCCTTTTCCCCAGCTGTCAGTATAAATTATTGATTTCAAACCGTCACAGCCATTGATAATATTCATATGCAGAGTAACATTCCCGATCCGTTGTCCGGGCTTGCTTTTCTCAAAAACAAATGCGATCCAAATCAGCGGAACTCCATTATTTATAGAATTGCGTATTGCAACTTTGAAACGGTCATAATTTTTCTCATCTTCCATGCGTGCCTTCAGAAATGCGTCATAGAAATATACGTTGAAAAATGTGTTGAAATCAAAAGTACGGTCTTTTCCGGAAGATGAGAGCAGTTTCTTGAACTTGTAACGTTTATATTTTTTTTTGGCGGCAAAATCATTATAGACATCATGAAATCTTTTAAAATTGCTTACATTGCTGAAAATTTTTTCAGTCATAACTTTTTCAACTTTGACATTCAGTTTTGCACTGTTTTTTTCAATGACATTGAAAAGGATTTCTGCATTGGTTCCTCTGGCAGAATCACTTTGAGCGATCTGGGCAATTATCTGCTGATCGACCTCCGCTCCGTAATACTTCATGATACGTTCAACGGTAGCGGCGGCACAATAACCTTTCTGACCCTGATTTACCATCGGAATATCCAAATACCGGACATTGCCGTCTGATTTTTTTACATTTTCTTTCAGGGATTTAAGGTTGACATCTGCACGGATCGTCTTTTTTAATGCCACGGATTTGCCGGAGGGATAAATTTTAAGTTGGATATATTCCGGAGATTTGCTGCGGCGGCTGAATTGCAGAATATAATCACTGAAATCATCAGTATACTTGACAGATTGAACGACAGATTTATCAAATTTGACATTTTCGACGGTTGTTTTTTGACATTGCAGAACCGAAGTAATAAATTTTGTCACAGTTTTCTGTATGTCCAAAAATCTTTTTTCCTCTATTTTGCCTGAATCTCCCCGATTGTAAAACGAGACCAAGACTGACTGAAGTTTACGCTGTTTGAAATAAAACAACATCTCCGCAATATTCATATCCTTAAAAGTTATCCGGTCTTTGCTCTCTTTGATATTATAACGCATTATATTATCAAATTCATCCTGTGCCTTCAGATTCACACCGAGAACAATACTGACCTGCTGCGGATTCAACGACCATATTTTATCTTTGTTTTCCGAGAAAAATTTTTCAATATCCGCATCTGCTCCATAAAGAGCTGAAATGCAGATTGTGAACAGAAGGATTAAAAATATTCTGACTTTTCTCATGCTTCATCCAAGTTTGAAATGTAACCGAATTTTCGCGGTATTTCCTGATAAAAAAGATCGCCCCGCCGAACTTTGCGGTCGACTTTGAAAGTTATCTGTGAACCCTTTGGGGCAATTTCAGGGTATTTTTCATCAAGCATAAAATGACACTTTTCAAGTTCCATTGCGCCGGTGATTTTACCTGTAATAAGGGCTTGACCATCCTGCGGAAATTCTCCCGCTTCGAGTGTAATTTCTGCAATCATTGAACGGGCAAAAAAATTGGTGACTCTGCCGAGAAATTTTTTCTGCACCGGAGACTGATTGCCGGAAAGTTTACTCCATTCATCAAGATTTTCACCGAGATAATAGCCGCCGTGCCAGAATGAACGGTTGAAAGTCTTTTCCAGGCGTGCCATCAAACGTGATGCACTTTCATCAGAAAGAAATCCTTTCTCTGCAACTTCATCCAATCCTTCACGGTAAACACTCACTACATTTGCCACATAATCTGCAGAACGGCCTCTGCCTTCAATTTTGAAAACAGAAGCTCCGCTTTCAAGCAATTCTTTCAAATGATAAAGCATGCAGAGATCTGTTGGCGACATCACATTTGAATTTTCAAGCAGAAAAGTCATTCCGCTGTCGGCATCTTTTATCTCATATTTGCGGCGGCAGGGCTGAAAACAGCGTCCGCGGTTGGCAGATTGATTGCAGGAAATCTGGCTCATAAAACATCTGCCGCTCTGGGCAACACACAAAGCACCGTGAATGAATATTTCAATTTTCAGCAAATCTCCCGACGGTCCGCAAATATTTTCCTCCTTTATGGAACGGCAGATACTTGCAATATCTTCAAGTGCAAGCTCTCTTGCCAACACTACCACATCCGCAAATTGAGCAGCAAAACGCACAGCTTCAAGATTGGACAGATTCATCTGGACTGACCCGTGAACACTCAACCCGATACTTCGTGCGTATGAAATAACAGCAAAATCAGAGGCGATAACTGCATCGACTCCGGCTTTTTTGGCATGATCGCACAACTGACGCATTTTCTCAAGTTCACTGTTGAAAATAATAGTGTTCAGCGTCAGATAAAGTTTTTTGCCGGCGGCACGGGCAAGGCGTACAACTTCTTCAAGTTCTTCAATTTGAAAATTCATCGTCGCATGAGAACGCATATTCAAATCGCCGACGCCGATATAAACCGAGTCAGCACCGCTTCGCAAGGCGGCGGAAAGGGAGGCAAAATCACCTCCCGGAGCCATGATTTCAAAACTGTGGTTCATTTTATTTTGAGAAAATATTTTTAAGTGATTTACCTGCATCATTGATGGCTTTACCGGCATTGTTAACGACATCACCGGTGGACTTGGCAGCATCGCTGAGACCTTTTCCGATATTGTCTACACCTTTGCCGACAGCTTTGGCTGCCTGCACGACACAATCGAGAATAGCGTCATAGACGACTGCGACAAATTCTGTAATAGGCTTGCCATCACCGACGTCAGTAAGTTCCATTGAAGGAATGGGCCACGGAACTTTGAGCATAGTGAAATCAGATTTGGCGATTTTGAAATGACGGATAACCATTTTTGGGGGTTCTTTTTCCGGTTTTGATGTATCTTTGGCAGGTTCTTCTTTTTCTTTTTTCTTGCCGTCATCAGGTTTCTTTAATCCTTTGCTGATGTCTTCGAGGTTATTTGTTCCGAGTTTCAGCTCCAGAGTGGCATGCATATCTTCAATGATGATGTCGGCGATTTCGATTTTAGGAGAAGCGAGAGTCAACATTTTGAGATCGACGTAAAAATGTCCGAGTTCAAAAGCATACGGAGCTGTATATCCTTCAGGATTATGCACTTTCATATTTTTGATACGCACTGCACCATCAAAAATATTGATAAATGCCGAGCCTATTTCGACTTTTACTTTCAAAATCTGTGATGC
>JAFVPG010000167.1 GCA_017505415.1 Lentisphaeria bacterium
TATTGCCGATGAATACAAGACCTATTCCATAAAACGCAAGCAGGGCAAAAACGAGACCGATGCAAGCTATCAGAAATACCTTGCCAACCGGGAGCAGAAATTGAAAAACGCTCAAGGCATCACGCTGGATGAGCTTGCCGCTAAAGTATTTGGGTCAACGCTTTTGCCAATTGATCCGGACAACTTGTCGTTTTGCTGCCGCAGATAATCCCATTCAAAATTTCTATCGCTTCAAGCGGATATTTTCCTTTGACCAGAGCCGATACTGCCGTTAAGGAACCGGGACAACCTCCATTGAACCGGACAAACGAAATTTTTCCAGAATCATCAATTTCTATGTCGATCGATTCACTGCACACAGCATCACAGGTTATGTAATTGAATTTTTTCATTTTATTCAGATGAAATGAACAGTGCGGACAGAAATCCGGAATTTCTGTCCGCACTTGAAATACTGGTTTGTCTTATTTTACGATATAAGCTTTTCCGCCGTTGCGGGCAGACTTGTGAATGGCAAAACAGGCACGCAAATTACGCAAGCCGTCTTCAGCATTCAAAGGTTTGCCGTCGATAACAGACTGGGCATGGTGCATGATGATCTGCTGATAGATATTGGGAAATTTACGGGGACGCAGAGGTTTGATTCCTTCGGCACTTTCCAGCTCAAGCCGGATGGCGTAAGGTTCATCTTTGTAACCGGAGAGCTGGAACATGGTGCCGTATCCACGCATTACAGCGGCATCACCATAAATCTCATATCCGAGGTTGGAAAGAGTGCCGACCAGACCGCCGCGTTTCTCGCAGAAGGCAACTTTGAAAGAGCCGGTTTGACCATTTTCCAGAGTGAAACGGATGTAAGCACCGTCTTCAGCTTTGATATTGAGGGTTTTGGGCAGATAAACCGCCTGGACCTGTTTGATTTTGCTGTCGAACATGAATTCAGCCATATAGACACAGTGAGAAGCGACATCACCGATAGGACCGCCCATTTCATCGACGTTGTTGCAACGCCATGAAGCAGCTTCTTCCGGTGAGGCTCCAAAGAGGAATTCCATGTGGAAGCAACTGTCATTGATATTACCGAGTTTGCCGCCGGCAACATATTTGCGGGCAAGCTGGTTGAAAGCGTTATTGACCATCATGTGGTCAATGGTCAAACTCAGACGTTTTTTGGCAGCCAGCTTGACCATAGCAGAAGCATCAGCAACGCTGGTGGCGATGGGTTTTTCAGCCATGACATGCTTTCCTGAATTCATTGCTTTGATCGCGATGGGGGCATGGCTGAGGTTATTGGTGGCCACATAAACGGCATCAATTTCCGGATCAGCGAAAATTGCATCCATATCTTTGTACCATTTGAGACCGAGAGCTTTGGCGGCAGCTTCACGGGCAGGATTCATGTCGGTTGCTCCGACCAATTCGGCATTGGGCAGGCCGTTGAAACGGGTTTTATCGCATCCGAATCCTTCTTTGGCAATGCGGTTTTCTGCAATACCGCCGAATCCGATAATTGCATATTTTACTTTTTTCATGTTAGTTCCTTTCGATTGTATTAGTTGTAATGTTGAAAAAAGATATTCAAGGTAATATAGCTCTTTTTTTCTGTTTGTCAATAGACTAAATTACGGATTTTGAGAAAATGTTATGCTGTATGCCGGATGATCTATTGAAGACCTTTTACAATTAAATCCAAAAAGTTTTTCCCGGTGTCTCCGGATTTTTTCAACAATTGAACACCGGACTCCGCTGTATTGTTGAGAAAATAGAAAATCAATTTTCCAATATCTGTTATATCGGCACATTCTGTTTCCAGAGTAGCCGTGTCATTGTGCAAAACAGCCAAAGCACTCTGGGTTCCGGAAGAGAATTTGTACTTCGGTTCATTCTGGTCAATGGAAATTTTTAACGGTATCCGGCGGCGGGCATCCCATAATGAAAAAGTACTGTTTGTCATCTTGAAAATACCGGTATGATATGTTTTTTCGGGATCTGTTTTTTGCTCTTTATCTTTTGGCGGCAGAGGGCAGGTGACTTCTTCATCGCACAGGAAACAGAGTAAATCGGCTGTTTCGTGCATGTTGAAACGGCCATCTGTTTTGAATTCACCTGAAGCATGCAGTGAATTTATTATCAGGGTCTCGGTGATCAATGTGCCATTATCAGATTCGGTAAATTTGGAATTCAGTGATCCGATCGTCAGCATCTCTTTATTCTGGTAACCATTGGGATTGGTCAATCTCAAATTTTTCAATGAGATAAAACCGTTTGTTTTGGAAAGATCCAGTTTTTCTACCGAGGCACTGAATCCATGAAGATTGTCGGTACTGCGGGAGTCCCAAACCGAAACAGTACTGTTTGTCATGACAAAATCAGATATTTCCAATGAAGACAAATAATCAGCTGCATCGGTTGTCTCCTGTGATTTTTTATAAAACAGCGGAAAAAAGATGACTGCAAAAGTGTTGCGTACATCGTGGATATTGGAGTGATTGTTTTCTTTCAATCCGATAATTGCATTTATTCCGTCAACTTCGATTTTTTGGATTTTGGTAACCGGTTCGGAAAGAGATTCCGGAACAAATTCAAGCGACAATGTTTTTACATCCAGCATATCCCGGTTGTAACCTTGCGGGTTTTTCACTTTCAATCCGCTTAAAAACAGAGAACCTTTGGACGGGGAACCGGAAAATTGCTTGAAATATGCTCCGAAACCGTGGATGTTATCTGCCGTGCGGGAATCTGCTACAATAAACGAGGCATCGCTGATATTGAAATTTTTCACCACCGGAAACAAGTCATCTGCTTCTGCCTCTGCAGAAGCAGGTGTTGCAGTGATCGATTGAAAAATTTCCTTTACAGAAAATATTACCTCTGTGACATTTGAATCATTATCGCCGCGGAAACCTGCCGTCGCCTGAATTCCGTCTGCTTGTATGTTATTAAATACCGGAATACCACTCCAAATGGAATCCGGTTCAAATTTTATATGAGCGGATTTTATTTCCAGCATATTTCGGGAATAGTTGCGGGGATTGCTTATTATCAGCTTTTTGAAAGTGATATCTCCGGATGTGATTGCCGCTGAAAAATTGTCAAACTTTATGCCGAAACCATGGATATTGTTTTGGTTTCTTTCGTCCCAGACAGCAAGAGAACTGTTGTTCACAGAAATATTTTCTACTTTGGGGGTTATCTGGCGGGAATCAAAAAATTCAGGGACATCGGTGGTCGCGTGAAATAATTGCTCAAATGCGTCAAAAACGATATGGATATTGGAATTTCCGGTGTCGTGCAGTGCTGCTGTCGCATTCAAATCATTGATTTTGATGTTTTTTATAACAGGGTTTTGGCTGTAAATGCTTGCCGGATCGATGGTTATTTCTGCCGAATTCAATTCCAGCATGCTGTGAGAACATTCCCCCGGAGGTGTCAAATGCAAACCTGTCAGCGAAAATTTCCCATCAACAGTTGAACCCGATAATTGTTTGAAAGCGAAGCCGAATTTTTCCATCCGGTTGTGATGAAAATCCTCTTTTATTATTGCCCGGACATTTCCCAGTTGAAATTTTTCCAGATCAAAAATTGCCGTATCCGTTTTTTTCCCGGAAGGAACCGGTGATAAAATAGATTTTTGCAGAATATTTCTTATATTTACCTCTCCTTTATCATTGACTGCTCCGTAAAGAGTCAGATTTCTGATTTCCAGATCAGTGATTGTAATTTTTTTATCGAAAAGTGTTTTTTTATCGATTTGCAAATAGAGAGAAGCTATTTCAATTGCGGGGGAGTTACTGAATCCTTCAGGGTTGTTTATCCGCAAATCGGTCAACTTGATATCACCCCGGAGAAATGATGTTTCAACATTTCCCAACGAGACTTCAGCTCCTGTGATTCTGCTGCCGATCGATGTTATAAGCACCATCAAAATGGAGTCAAAGAATATGATGACAGCAATGACAACCGTTGCCAGAAAAAACAGCAGATATTTGGTGACAGATCTCACAGCTGTTTTTCCGGCTGGACTTTTTTCTTTTTTCAAAAGCATCTGCTTTTTAATTTTGTCCGGGGTATTCTCTTTTTCCGGCATATTCTGTTTTCCTGTTTTCAGGACAGATATTTTGCAGCAAGTTTTTCCAGAGCGGCAATTTGTTTCGCACTGAGGCTTTTTCCATCGGAGACCTGACGGACGATCGATTGATAGAATTTTTTCTCATCAAAAACGAACCGGCCTTTCTTTTCCGGGATGGTCCATTGGGTTACAGTTGACAGTTTTTTGAGCAAATCCTGTATTTTTTCGGTATTGCTGATGCTTGATTCCGGGATTTCAGCACTGTCGATTTGCAA
>JAFVPG010000018.1 GCA_017505415.1 Lentisphaeria bacterium
AACACCTCACACTTATAATATACCATTTTTGCAGTCAGATACAACCCGCGAAACAAAAAAGGCGGCAAGATTTCTCCTGCCGCCAAGGTTCGGTTGTTTACCGTTCCGGGAAAACAAAAGACTTGCGTTGTTCGTTCCAGTCTTCCGGGATGTTTTTCATAATTTGTGCGATGGATAACCCATCGGGTTCTGCTCCGGGAGCTGGAATCACTACTTGGCGGTGTCCATCAATTTTCTTGCTTTCCAATTGCATGGTCATCCGGATTGAACCATCATCCAAAACTTCCTGTGCGGTTTCCGGGAACTTCTCCGGCTCTCCGTGAGGTTCATAAAAATATCCGCTGACCGCCATTTCGGAAGCAAGGTCTTTCAATCCGTCAACTTTCAAAGTCAAACTGATTTTGTCGGCAAAAACTCTTATCTCACCGATGCGCACCATTACGACCACGTCAACCGGTCTTTTGACCGGGCAGCGGCACTGCACAAAGACACCGGGTGCTAAGTAAAATATGGTATGGTCAACTAGAGGGAATCAGAAAAAATTCTGAAAAAACATTTCCTCACTTTCTTAACTCCGCATACTCTAATTTATCATAGTACAAGAAAAAAATTGAGACACGAAAGTCAATATAAAAGAACTTTTCCAAAGAGTTTGCAAAAGCCTAAATATTTTTTTCTCTCTGCTTCAGAATTTCATCGACAATCATTTTTTCCACTCCCATAAGGACACTTTTGCTGTAATTATCAATATCAAAAACACTCCGCATATCACCTTTTTTGATAGCTTTGATTATGCGAGAACTGCTAAATTCTCTCAACTCCTTGAGTTCTTCAAATGTAATAGCTCTTTGCATCAAGTCATTATCTTTCTGGAAGTAACTTCCGGCTTTCAGAGTTCCGTCTGCCTGTCTTGTGCCAAAGATTTCATCAATGACTGCCGTGTTTGTCTCTCCATTTTTCAAAAATTCTACTTCTGGGTATTTAATCAAATAAATAAGGAAAAAGTAATTATTTCCATTTGTCTTGCGTAAACAAGCCGCAAACGGAGTTATAGTGTATTCATATTTTTCATTTTTATAAACCTCGCGGTGATATGCTTGTGAAGGGTCAAATTTTTCTTGATAATGGTCTGGTATCGGCGAAAATGATATAAATGAAACATTCCCGCTATTTTTCAAATGCATAAGAGAGCCGTGGTTTTCTTTTTTGCGGCGTATCAATAACGTATTATCATTTTTATCCATCGGAACAAATAAACATTGAACTATGTATTTACTTTCTTCTCGAGAAACGTCTGCGCTTACTTTTTTGCTTTTATAAATAGGACGGCTTATAAGTGCTTCATGTGTAAGAAGCTGCTCTGATTTATTAAAGATGTCCATATCTGTAATGAATTCAATCCCGCTGGCATTATCAGTGCATCTCGCCCTCATTTTTGTAAAAAAGTCCTGACAAACAACATCTCCGGCAGGGAAAAAAATCTTGTAATCATAATCATGCTTTTGCTTATATTTTCTTTTCAGCAGCGTATTGGTAAAACAAATGATTATCAACGTAACTAGCAATACGGCGACTTTTATCAACCCCAGATTGTTGAAATCACGAAAAAAATGTTCACAGACTGGTTGAATTCCCCAAACGATTGTCAGTGAAATTGGATACCACGCTTTGCTGAAATTTTCAAACATTTCACCCTCCTGAGTTGTCTTTTGATTTTTCAATAAATGATGTCCGGTATTTTGCGCACATTTCTTTTTGATTGATTATAAAAGATGCACCACTTTTTTACAATACATCTGTTTCGTATGTTTTGCAAGCAAGATATTGGCGAATTCCCCATTTTGTTGTGGAAATATGCCTTAATCTTTCTCCAACAAGCATCATAGAAGAAAATCCTGGGGAGTTAAGAAAAGTTTTTCTTCGCAGAACGATCCTCGTTGTTAATTTTTGAAAATTCTCAGGAAGTTCAAAAAAATCATTTCGTCGCAAAATTGCACCAACAACGATATCTTTTATATATATTTCATCAAAGAAAACAATACAAGTAACTCTGATTTATATTTTAAAGCTCCGCAAGCAATGTAAAAGATGATTGGAGATGATCTTCTTTTGAATTTAAGCAAAATCAAGGCGGTTTTAACAAAAAATTCATAAAAGACTATTGCCGTTTTTCTATTGTTTAATATACAGCAGGACAACTAATTTGCAAGCCATAAATGAAAGATTTTTGCCGATCTTGTCAATTTTCTTTTGTTTCTTTGGCTGCACATTCTGATTTTTTCTTAACCAAAGTGAAGCGATTTTCAGAATTTCATTTCACAGTGAAATTCTCAAGTTTTCAGCTCAAAAAGCATTTCAGAATGGCGGGTGGAAATAAAAAAGCAAGCCGCCATTTTTTTTGTTCCCCCTTTTAATCTTGCTGAAAAAATCATCCTTGCTATTATTTTGTAAAACTCGTTGATTCAAAGGCTTTTACAACTTTTCTGCCAGTGTATAAGAAACACACGCGAGATGCTGAAATCAGACCGTTTTTCCCCAGATTTAAATGCAACTCTTCTGTTTGTCTGATTAAACGTAATCAGTATCTTTTCAGGGGGTGCGTTTACTTTTTCAATCGATAATCTGTAAAAAAAGTGAATTTTTTTTAAAAAACATTTGCATTTTCAAAAAAATACAGTATATTAAGTTTCATATTGAATATGGGGTATTAGCTCAGTTGGCTAGAGCACCACACTGGCAGTGTGGGGGTCAAGGATTCGAGTTCCTTATACTCCACCAGGCTTCACAAAGGCAACCAAATTTTTTTGGTTGCCTTTTTTACGCCCGGGCAAGCCATCGGCGAAGACCGGAGCGGAAATTGGCGACAGCCAAAGTGAAGCCTGCCACGGCGTAGA
>JAFVPG010000168.1 GCA_017505415.1 Lentisphaeria bacterium
CCTCCAGAAGCTGAAAGCAGAGAAATCACTCCGTTTCGATATGCAGAAATAATCGGCGGAAGTGGTAAAGTCAAATTTATCCGCAAAGCATTTTACGGTGATTTTGACGATAATGCGGCAGACTTTTACTGTGATAACGACAATCTGAACCGCATCTGGGATTTTTGCAAATATACGATGAAAGCCACTTCCGCATTCGGTTATTACATTGATGGCGAGCGGGAGCGTCAACCCTACGAAGGTGATGCCTGGAGCAATCTGCTGGGAGATCTTTGCTGTGGCGGATCGTCACTGACTGCCCAACGTACCATTGATTGGCTGCTGAAAAAGCCGACCTGGTTTACAGAGTGGCAGCTTATTACGCCTTTTTTGGTCCATGATTACTGGCTGTACACTGGTGATCGGGCAAGTGTGGATATGTGGCTGCCGGAACTGGAAAAAATTATGGCAACTTTTGAGCTGCAAAGCAATGATCTTTTGCGGGATGCCACCCAGGAGGAGCTGGTCAATCGTGTCCGGCGTGATTTGATCGATTGGCCGTTGGGTGAACGGGATGGGTACGAGTTGGGTACATATAATTTAACGCCCAATTGCTATTTCGCTGCGGCATTGCAGATTATGGCAAAACTCACCAATAACACAGGGTATCGAACTAAATCACAGTTGGTAAAATCAGCGGTACAAAAATATTTCCGTAAAGGTAATTTGTGGATAGATAATGCGGAAAGCACTCACACCGCTCTTCATAGTGTTCTTTATCCGGCATACTTCAACATGGCAGATTTGACAGGTGAAATGCGAAATCTTCTGCTCAATAAGGGTATGGCATGCAGTGTTTTTACCGCTCAGTTTCTGTTGGAATACTGCTTTGACAAAGGTTTAAGCGATCACGCCTATAAACTGCTTTTGAGCAATGATTTGCGAAGTTACAACAATATGCTTGCCCAAGGAGCTACGATGGCGATGGAAGCGTGGGATAACAGTTTGAAACCCAATCAGGATTGGAATCACGCCTGGGGAGCAGCACCCGCCAATATCATACCGCGCTGTATTGCCGGGATCAAACCGCTGGAGCCGGGATTTCGCAAGTTTTCCGTTACTCCGCATCCCGGTAAGCTAAAGGAGTTTTACTGCAAACACCCGACACCTCACGGTGCAATCGAACTGCAATATAAAGAATCCACCTGTCAACTTACTGTACCGGCAGAAACTACCGCAATAACTCTCAAAGGAGAGTTTCCAGTTGGTAGACATACCTTCAAACTATGATTACAGGTAATTTTCAACAAAAATAAAATCAGAAAAAAATAGCTCTGCGATAATATTGTAAATCATTGTTGCTTCACTTACAGTGCAGTAAGTGCGTTTCTGCAATCTCTATTTCCAGCGATAAGATAAAAAAATGATTTCTGTGAAAAAATTTTTGAGATAACTGTCAAATGATTTGAAGGGGCTGATGTACCACATCGAATGAAAATTCATGGAATAGTTATAGGTTTGTTTTATGAAAAACAGTATGGAAAAATTAGTTTCAGACCTGCACAATATTGGAGTTAACGTGGGGGATATATTGTTGGTTCACAGCGGGTTTCGCTCAATTAATGCCGAAAACCCATTGCAGGTAGTCAAAGCTTTGCAGACAGCTGTGGGTAGTGAAGGAACACTGATAATGCCGTCCTTCCCTGGTGGCTCGGAGTTTACTATGGTACAGGGAGGGATTGTCTTTGATGTACGCTGCTACCCAAGTGCCTGCGGTCTTATTACTGAAACATTTCGCAAGCTTCCGGATGTAAAACGCTCATTAAGTCCCGGTCACTGTATGGCGGCATGGGGAAGCCAGGCCGCAGAAATTCTGGCAGGACACGAAAAATGCCGAGTCTCGGCAGGCAGGGGGTCGCCATTTGAAAAAGTCATCAACGCTGGTGGCAAAATATTGCTTATCGGTACTGATCACACACACAACACAACGTTGCATTATGTAGAAAATGTTCACGGCGCACCAACGGTTTGCTCCATAGAGTTTTATCCATCCGTTATAGATGAAAATGGCAACCGGATTCTGGTTCCAACCTTTCCGCATATGCCGGGTATGCCGCGTGATTATGGCAAAGTTGAAGATATCCTTCTCCAAGCCGGTATTCAGAAAAACTGTAAATTTGGTGATGCCGATGCAAGACTTATCGACGCATATAAAATGAATGAGCTTATTGGCGGCATAATTAGACAAGATCGTACATTCCTGATAAAAATATTTGATCCGGAAAATGCGATACAGGCAGTGTTACCGTAAATTTGTCAGAATAAAGATAAAACTGCAGAATCAGTAAATAAATAATTTTATATATCTTGTGAATATTATTGAAGGCAGATTATTAACATTGCTGTTTAAATATGGCTATATTGATTGTACATCATGCCAATTCAGAAAATGAGATCCGCGGGCTGAAAAGCAAGCTTGATTCATTTTATATGACTTTGAATTTAAGTTGTAGAGATGAAGGTCCGGAAGGTGACTTGACAGAAGAAGCACGCATTGTAAAATATGAAAATCCGCGGGAAGTTATGAGTGCAAAAGCGCGAGCTCCATTCTCAATAAAATTTGATTCGAAGAAAAAACATTGGTATGTTGTCACTAAAAATGATAAAGGAGAGATTATTATTGATGAAAATGAGGAGCTGGCTGCGATAAAGAACGATTATAAAAAGAACAAGTTTGGGCGAGATGCCATCTGTCAGATGGTCGGATTAAAGAAAACTGCTTTGAATAATCGAGTGCCCAAAGTGCCAAAACAAAAGTAAATTATTACAAGCAATCCCGGTATTCCAACAATGCGGAATACCGGGATTAGTGTTATTTTTCCAGAATCGCTTTTACTTGTGCTAAAATCTCATCGCTTGATGCTGTCGAACTCTTGATAAGTTCCAGTGCTTCAGCAATCTTGCTTTGGGCTGTATCAGGCGAAGTAATACCGGATACAGCTGCTACTGCCTGCCGTTGAGCGTCATCTCCTACATGCGTATAATATTTGGTAACGATTTCTGAATCAGCTCCCAATATGGAAATCACCGTAGCTTGCGGTACACCGGCTTCCGCACAATATGAGGCGAAAGAGTGCCGCAGAGAGTGGAATCCATATACCGTAACCTTTTTATCCCTTCCCGGTACTGTAACTGACGGCTCAAGTCCGATCCAGCGGATCACCCGCAGCATATCTATATTTACAAGGTTATTGCCGACATTTTTGCCCAATGCATTGGTCTTGTTGTAACGGGCAGCCACATTGGGGCAGACATAATCAATATTGCTGTTCTTCCACGCCAGAGCTTCCGTCAGGACTTCCTGCAGCGGTGCGGCAATAGGAATGGTAACTTCTTTGCCGGTTTTGAACTGCTTTACCCAGATACGCTGCATGTTAAGGTCGATCTTGCTCCAACGCAAAAGCACACAATCTTTCAAACGCTGACCGGTGAACATTCCCAAATAATAAATCACCCGGATTTCCGGCTTGTTCATTACCTTGTATTGATCATCGGCAAGCACATCCCGAAGCTGCTGTTCCTGTTCACGGGTGAATGACAAACGGTGAACATCCTGCTCCCGTTCCTCACGCTCTTTACGATAAAGTACCGGGGACTGAAACGGATTATCGCCTGTGTAATATTCCTTTAAGACCGTAAATACCCGGCGGATCCGTTTCAGTTTGCGGTTGTGTGTGGATACGGCAATGTTCTTCTGCCGCATATCATCCGCATAACGCATTGCCATTTCGCCGGTAATATCCCGCATAACAGCAGAGGGATTGTTTACCCAGGCGACAAACTCGGCAAAAGTGGATTTATAAGCTAATGCTTCGCTTACGGTATCAGGAGTTGCCCGTTCGGGACTTTTTTCATATTCGCTCCACGCTTGGGAGAGCAAGAGATTCTTTTCCGGGGCAGCCAGATTGCGGGCATACTTGACGTGAGCGGCAATTACTTCAGAACTGGTAGCCTGAATAAGCGGTACATACTTTTCGGCTTCTTTGATCGCTTGTTGCTTATTGCGGGTTTTGAGACTGATTGCTTTGCGGGCTCCGTTGACCTGATAACGGAAGTAGTAAATACCGTTGGGTTCTTTCTGATAAACGGTACCGATCTTGAGCTTGATCTTGGATATAGCCATATCGTTTTCCATAATTGATTCCTGGATATAGCTGAAAATTATCTGTTTTTAAGCGATTGAACAACCGGAATGGTACCGTTTGGCACCTTTACCCCAAATTTAAGCACAAAAATGGCGGATCCGCCTTCGCAAAAAGCTACGGCGGGACAAGGAGCGAGGGATTCGACGCGAGCGGGCATTTGCCCGCCGTGAGCCCGTGCGGAGGCGGTACGCCGCAGCCGGGCAACCCACTAAAAAATCACGCGCTCTTGCGGAATTTTTCCGCATGAGCGCACCAGACGTAAAGAAAAAAGCGCAAAATGCAAGTGACACTTGCGATTTTGCGCTTTGCTTTATGCCGTGATTTTTGCTCGTCCGCTTTAAAACAAAAATGGCGGCTTGTTTTTTTTATCGCCACCCACCATTCTGAATGGCATTTTGAGGTGAAAAACTCAGAATTTTCCTGTGAAATGAAATTCTGAAAATCGCTTCACTTTCTGTCAGAAAAACTCAGACTGTCCTGAATGGAACAAAAGCAATAAAATCTTTCTTTTATTGCTTGTTCTTTACTTTATCAGACTTTTTTCTGACAAGCTGCCATACATGTACAAGCGAAAATACAGAAAGTAAAAAAATAATTCCAAGCATAACTGGACCAATCCATCGCAAAGGCAGGAAAACTGTTTCAAGAATAACCAAATAACCGCCAATAATCCAAAGAGCCCCCGCAATACGATGGACTTGATTCCAAATATCTGGATCTTCCATTGTCCATTTTATGCGAATCCCAACCCAACGATTGGGCTTTAGTTCAGGCATAATGCTCCCGAGAATTGTAAAAATGACGCCACTGATAATGTAGATAGTATAAATCAAATAGTGTTGTGATTTGAACAATGTCGCTTTTACCGCAATAATAAATGTCAAAATCAAGGATAATAGCAGTAAATTAAAGAAAAATCTGTATGATTTCATCTTTCGTCACCTTTTTCCGTATTGATCGACTTTATCGGCATGAGTCGGATTTGAGAGCAACTGTTGTTTAATATCCGTTGGTTAATATACTATCTGTGATGAAGTATTGCAAACCGGAACTCTCATTTTTCATTTTTACATCATATGAGCGAAGCGAATGCTTCATATTTGGAGTGAAACGGAAAATGCTTCATAACGAAGTTGCTTCATCTGAAAAGGCTGGTCCGGATTGGGTGAAGCACGCCTGCCGGCGTATGAAGCATTTTGCGGCATTGCCGCAAAATATGAAGCACCGCAGATGCGGTATGAAGCAAAGCCTTTTCAGGCTTCATGTTTTTTTGCCTTGAAATCAAGGCAAAAAAATGGC
>JAFVPG010000169.1 GCA_017505415.1 Lentisphaeria bacterium
CCGGGATTTCAAAAAGCTCACGTTTCTGAAAACGTGCCATAGAAGCAAAAAGACAGCCGGGGAACATTTGAATTGCATTGTTGAAATCAGTAACAGCACTGTTGTAAGTGCGGCGTGCGGCGGCAAGCTGTGCTTCAATTTCATTGAGAGAAGACTGGAGCATGGAGATGTTGTCGGAGGCTTTGAGTTCCGGATAGGCTTCGAGTTGCACCATGAAATTGCGCAAAGTTCCTGTAAGTTTGGCATCGAGGGCGGATTTTTCGGCAACGGTTGCGGCATTTGAGCGCATTTCTGCGATTTTGCTCAAAGTTTCACTTTCGTGTTCCATATATTTTGAAGCGGCGGCAACGAGGTTGGGAATGAGGTCAAAACGTTTTTTCAGCTGGGCATCTATCATTGCTGCTGCGTTGTCGACCATATTGCGCTTCATGGTGAGACTGTTGAAAATGAAAATGAAGATAAAAACTGCAACGAGAACGATTATTCCTGAAATTGACATGATGCCTCCTTTTGTAAAAAAATATCAGTAACAAGAACTGTTTCGTTTAAAAATACATTTGTCACTGAATAAAGTCAAGTGAAAATATGCTTTTTTTGCATTTTTTATTTTTGTGATTGTTGAAAATTATTTTTTGTATATTATATTAATGTGGTTTTGAAAATTAATTTTTGGGATAATATTTTTATAAAAATGAAATTGCATTTTATGAACAGGATTTTTTTATGTGTTTTATTTGCTGTATGCGTGAGTGTCCCGCTTGATTTGGAGGCAGCATGCTGCGGCAGAAGAACAGTGGTAAAAAAATGCAGTGATTCCCGGCGGCGTGTTTCCTCTCGCAGAACACGTGCCAGACGCAGTAAAACTGTCAGAAGCAAGCGCAGCGGCAGAGATTCATCATGTTCCTCAAAAAATCCTTTGACGGAACACAGTACGATATTGCAGGAACATTATGCCGGTAAGGACAAGCTGAAGCGGATGGAAGAATATTCAGAAATCATGAAGGATTACAAAAAGACGGCATTGGTTAAAAATCGTGGAAATTCTTCCGGCAGCAGTCTTGATGATGATTTGGCAAATTATCCGTTTTTGCTTAATAATGGGCAAGGGGATCCTGATGCTCAGTCAAAAAATGTTAAAAAACTGAATAAAATTATGAATGTTCTGAATACTTTGTTCGGCAAAGAGTGATTTCTGTCTGAATTTGAATTGTTTTTCAGACACCTTCGGATTCCGTAAAATTTTCCAGATGACATGTGTCATTCCAGAATATGAGCTGCCATGATTTACCGTTGTCTGAGGTTTTGAAGCAGGAAATTGCTGTATTATCGGTGCGTGGACGGGTATGAAAACGTTCCATATCCATCACATTCAGCAATGCTGTCCGTATAAAACCGCCATGAGAGACGCAGAGAATTGTTCCGTCAGGATGTTTTTCTGCCAGTTTTTTCATCGTATCGCTGATCCTTTTTCTGAATTCCTTTTTGCTTTCGCCGCTTTTTGGGGTGAAATCGGGAGAACATTCACGATAGAGTTGTAATTCATCAGGATATAGTTTTTCTATTTCGGCGAAACTTTTTCCCTGCCAGTCACCGAGATACCACTCCCGCAGTTCTGCAAGATGAATAATTTCTTTGCCGTTTGCAGCATATTCTGCTGTTTTTACCGCTCTTGAAAGATCACTGGAATAGATGGCATCAAAATGTATTTTTTGCAGTTTTTTTCCTGCAAGTTCTGCTTGTTTCAAGCCATTTTGATTCAGTGGAATATCAAGATGTCCCTGTATGAATTTATTTTTGTTTGAATTTGTTTCTCCGTGACGGAGAAAATATATTACCGTTGCCATGCTGAAAAATCCTTGATTTTGAAAAAAGTTTAACTAATATAGCGTATGTTCTTATTTTTACAAGAAAAAGTTGTTAAATTTATTTGCATTTTGCTTGCAAAAGTAAGTATGTATATTATTTTATTGTCATGGAGTAATTTTGTAACGTGGAGCATAGATCATGAAAAAGATTTTTTTATTTTTATTTTGTTCAGCAGTATTTAATGTTTTTGCATATATGCAGGAGTCTCCTGATAAATATTGGGATATTGATCTCTTGAATATCAAACCGGAATATCGTGAGGCTCCTTTTGAGGACAGTAAATTTGACGGTTTGCAGTCGCTGCTTATCACAGGTTTCGGGCCTGCAAAAGACGACAAAACCGTCAAGCTTCCGTCGCCCAATCCGCTTTCCAAAAAAGTCAGAGCTGAATTTTTTGCCCTTATGGGCTTTCCGTCAACTCCGGCACCGGAAGGCGGCTATCCTGCAGTCGTCCTTATTCACGGCGGCGGCGGAACTGCTTATCCTCAATATGCGAAATACTGGATTTCCAAAGGTTATGCCGTTATTGCTGTTGATTGGTACAATCAGAGGTCAACCGTTAATCCAAATCCGACGGAAACGAATGTCAAGCGCATTCCATTGGATGGCGGTAAACGGCAGGATCATGTTTCAAATGTTGCCAATATAATTCTGGCACATACTGTTTTGCGCTCACAGAAAAATGTCAATCCGGAAAAAACCGCTTTTGTCGGTCTTTCATGGGGCAGCTGGTACGGAGCGATGGTTGCTGCCATTGATAACCGTTTCAAAGGCGGAGTTGAAATTTATTGCGGTGATGTCAAGGATACTAAAGAATTTATTAATGGCAGATTTCACCATGCCGTCAAAATTCCGCTTTATTGGGTAGTCAGTACCAATGATCAGAATATGACAGTTTCGAGTATTACAAAAGCATTCAAAAAATGTCCGACAACCTATAACCGTTCAGTTGTTATAAATTTGCCGCACTCACATAGCGGTTTTTATTTTGACAGTTGTCAGCGTATGGTATCACATTTTGTCAATGGCACTGCAAACTTGCCGAAATTGAGCGATATTAAGGTGAAAAACGGCATTGCCTCCGCTGAAATACTTGATAAAGGCAAAGGTATTCAAAAAGCCGTTCTTTGCTATACTGATTCCAAAGAAAAATATCATAAACGGAAATGGCAGCAGCTGGCGGCTGAGATAAAAGGTAATACCGTTTCCGCTAAAATTCCCGATGGCGCACATTCTTATTATCTCTCTGTTTTTGACGGAAACGGACGTTTCAGAGACCTTTGCGGTTCAACTGATGTTGTTGTTTTATCGATTGCAGAAAAAAAATGAATTGGGAAAAGCTGTTTGACCTGTTGGCGTATAATAAGGATTTCATGCAATCCGTTGAGCCTTTCAAGCAGGAATTGGAGTTAAACAGTACAGATACTCTGCCGTTTTTTGCGGAGGAGGATTTTTATACTGAATATTATCCTCTGTGCGGCAGAGATGATGCGGAAAAAGTTTATCCTGCAATAAAATCAGTTGTTCGGATTCTTAAAACTGAACCCTTGGCGGCACGGTATGCCAATATGATACATTACGGACTTTTCCGTCGTGAAAAATTGCTTGCGGAAGTCAGCTGGGCGACAACTGAAAAGATTTTCGGAGACAATGCGGGAATTTTCAATCTGCTGATTGCGCTTTCTGCGTTGCCGTTTGTGCGCAGAAAACATATTGAACTCGGTTTGGATGAAAGTTTTATGTATGGTATCGCCCGCTGGATAGGCGGTTTCGCCGGAGTTTATGAGAAAGCCAATCATCATGCTGGGCATCCGCTTGCCAATCTTTATTGGCTGCGATTCAGTATCAACGGCGAACTTTTCCGCATCGGAAGACTTGAATTTCTTCCCCGTCCGTGGAATGTTGATATGCCGCATGTTTATAAAAATCGCAGGACAAATCAAATTGTTGTCCTCTGCCGCAACAACTGGACTTTTGATAAAAATCTTTTGCGGGTTGCTCCTGAAAGTCCTGAAGTTGAGTTTATTGCCGAACTTGTTGTTGCAAACAATCATGTTTCAGGAACGGCTGTTTTGTCGTCTGGGATGCCGGATTTTGAAAAGAAAACTGTTTTGAATTTGGATGAATGGGAACTTTATGTTAAAGACGGAGAACAATGCGTATCTCTGCATATCCCCTGCGGCGGAGGCATGACACCGGAAGCAGTAAACCGGTCGCTCAAAGATGCTGTCACATTTTATAAAAAAATGTTTGATACGGATGTAAAAATATTTTTCTGCACTTCATGGCTCTTTAATCCTGTCTGGCAGAAAGAATTGCCGGATTCCAATATTGCCAGGTGGCAGAGAAATTCTTTTATGACTCCGCCGCTTATTGCTGACGGAATATCAGGATTGTTTTTTATTTACGGACAGAGAGAATGCGACCCGCGCCGCAGTGAAGCGGAAACTTCACTGCATCGCGCATTCTGCCGCATTTTTGACCGTCAGGAAAAACTTCGTGCAGGAGCAATGTTTATCCTTGCAGAAAATATTTATTTGTAAGTTCTTTTTTTGGGTTGTGTACTAAACATTGACTGATAATTTAAAAAAATTGAGGGGTTTGGGGTATAGTGAATTGCGATAGCAATGAGCGACAATACCCCAATGTGGCTAATCCGGCGGAAGATTTGATTGCTCATTCCATAAAAAAATGGA
>JAFVPG010000170.1 GCA_017505415.1 Lentisphaeria bacterium
ACGCAAATAATCGGGTTTTATTTCCTTCCCATATTTATCATTTTTTACAACATCAGTTATTCTGTCTGCAATTTTTTTTATATCTTCAAGCATAATAAATCTCCTTGTTAGTATCTAAACAATAATACTTTTTTGCAAAAGGTCAAATTTTTTTTAAAAAAATCTTGCATTCTTACCGTTATACAGTACAATATAGTAATAATAATTTCGTTATTTGTATAAAATAAACACTTTTCGGAAAGGATATTATATGAAAAAATTTTTCTCAATAATTATAATCTGTCTCATTACCGCTCTCATAATCTGGGGGCTTGCCGTCCTCATCAAAAACAAATCATTCAAATCCGAAGGGAAAATAATTTTCCGTACTGAAAAACTTGCAAAAACTGATGTGGTACGTACCATTTCTGCAACCGGAACTGTTGAACCTGAAGAACTTATCAATGTAGGTGCGCAAGTCAACGGCCGCATTATGAAATTCGGTACTGATGCCGACGGCAAAACCGTCGACTACGGCTCCCGTGTAAAAAAAGGCGCTGTCCTCGCTCTCATTGATGATGTGATTTACAAATCAGAATTACAACAGGCACAGGCAAGCCGTGAACAAGCAAAAGCTGCCATTCTCACCGCCGAAGCATCAATCAAAGAGTGTACCGCCAATGAAATCCGGGCAAAAAATGAATGGGACAGAGCAAAATCTCTTTCAGAAAAAAAGATCATGTCCGGCAGTGAAACAGATTCTGCCAAAGCTGCTTACCTCTCCGCCCTCGCCCAAAGCGCCAAAGCACAGGCCTCTCTCGCTCAGGCAAAAGCTCAACTTGCAAGCGCTGAAGCAGTTCTTACCAAAGCAGAACGCAATCTTGAATACTGCTCTATCGTTTCTCCAGTTGACGGTATCATCATCGACCGCCGCGTAAGTATCGGTCAGACTGTCGTCTCCAATCAGACCGCCTCAAGCATGTTTCTTGTTGCCAAAGATTTCAAAAAAATGCAGGTATGGGTTTCCGTCAATGAAGCAGATATAGGAGCAATCTCTCCCGGCATGCCGGTACGTTTCTCATGCGATGCATTCCCCAACCGCACATTCAACGGCACTGTCCACAGAATCCGTATGAATGCAACTCTCTCTTCCAATGTCGTCACCTACATAGTCGAAGTAAATGCTCCCAATGACGATTTGAAACTTATTCCATATCTGACTGCCAATGTGAAATTCATTCGCGGTGAACGCAAAAATGTCCTTGCCGTTCCTTTCGCTCTGCTGCGCTTCACTCCGCCTGCCCATCTGATTGACAAATCAATTCAAATTCCGGAAGTAAAACCATACCGGGAAGCAATACTTTATGTTGAACGCAGCAAAGGTAAACTTACTCCCGTCAAAGTGAAAATCGGATTGAATAACGGAGCATTGGCTGAAATCATCACAGATGAACTCAAAGAAGGCGATATTATTATCAGCGGCATTGAAACTGTTTCTGCCGACAGCAAAAATTCTGATAACCTTAAAAATCCCTTCCTCCCCAGCCGTCCAGCCCGCAACCGTCAGAAAAAATGAGGTGTGAATATGGAAAATAATCCTCACATCCCCTTAATCAAACTCGAAAATATTACCAAAACATATTTTCTTGACGGTGATATTTCCGTCCCCGTTCTGAAAGGTATAACCATGACAATAGAACAGGGTGAATATGTCGCACTTATGGGTGCTTCAGGCTCCGGTAAAAGTACTCTGATGAATATTCTCGGGTGTCTCGACCGCCCCACCTCCGGAGATTATTTTCTTGACGGCGAAGAACTCGGCAGAGCTTCCGGCGACAAAAGAGCCATGATACGCAACCGCAAAATAGGTTTCGTTTTTCAAAACTTCAATCTCCTCCCCCGCACCAGCGCACTTGACAATGTAATTATGCCGCTTGCCTATACCGCAGGAGAACTTACCAATGCACAATGCAGAGCCAGAGGACTTGAAGCCTTGAAAGAAGTAGGTATCCTCGAACGTGCCGGACATCATCCGGGACAACTATCAGGAGGTCAGCAGCAGCGGGTTGCCATTGCCCGGGCGCTCATCAACCGCCCCCCCGTGATTTTCGCCGATGAACCTACCGGCAATCTTGATTCAAAAAACAGCGTTGAAGTTATGGAAATGTTCAGCAAACTCAATGCCGCCGGCATCACCGTCATACTCGTCACTCATTCCGATGAAATCGCCGCCCATGCCAAAAGAGTGATATGCATGAACGACGGCGAAATAGTTCCCGGATTGTTCAGCCGTCACTGACCGTCAAGGAGATATTATGAAATTAACTGCAACTCTCAGAATTTCTTTCGTTTCTCTCAGCAGAAATCCAACCCGTACACTGCTGACAACTCTCGGTATCGTCATCGGTATCGGAGCGGTCATCACCATGATGGAAATAGGAAACGGATCAAAAACTTCACTGCGCTCAACCATTGAAAAAATGGGGGCAAATTCAGTTATGGTAATGCCCGGAGCTATGCGTATGCCCGGTTCACCTCGCAAAGAAATGGGTTCCGCCGTCACCCTCACCCCTGCCGATGCCGATGCGATACGTCAGGAATGTCCAAGTGTCGGCAAATGTTCCCCCGTTGTACGCGGCAGCGGAACTCAAATCGTTTTCGGCAATGCCACCTGGCTGCCTGCTGCCATGTATGGAGTTTCGCCTGACTATCTTGATATACGCAACTGGCAGCTTGCTGAAGGCCGCTGTTTTACAGATAATGAAGTCGATACCAATGCGCGTGTATGTGTAATAGGTTCAACTATCGTCAAGGAACTTTTTAACGGCATGTCTCCGGTTGGCAGTGAACTGCGTATCGGAGATGTCGCTTTTGAAGTCGTTGGTGTTCTGAAATCCAAAGGAGCAAATATGATCGGGATGGATGAAGATGATGTCATCATGGCGCCGTGGTCAACACTGCAAATGCGTGTTACAGGCTTAAAAATGGGCAGTGCCACCAATACCACAAGTACCGTTTCAAATTATCCCGGCGACCGTTTTGTTGTATCAGGAGTGGCACTTTATCCTGAACAGGATATTTCTGTTACCAGAGATAAACTTTTTTATTCACGCTTCAGTCAGCTCAATCAAATCGTTTTTGAAGCTGTTTCAACTGACAAAGTCGAAGATGCTCTCAAAGAGGTTTCTGATGTACTGCGCCGCCGTCACCGTATTTATGCCGGAAAGGAAGATGATTTTCATATACGCAATTCAGCAGATTTTATGAATATGCTCAATTCCACCTCAACCCTCATGACCAACCTGCTGCTCGGAGTCGCCCTGATTTCCCTCATTGTCGGCGGTGTAGGCATCATGAACATCATGCTGGTTTCTGTAACGGAACGCACCCGTGAAATCGGACTGCGAATGGCAGTAGGCGCACGGTCAAAAGATATTCTGCTGCAATTTCTGATTGAATCAACAGTTCTCTGTCTTGCCGGCGGTATTCTCGGCATCCTTCTCGGACACGGAGCATCACTTCTTATCAAAAATATCGCAAAATGGCCCGTGGAATCCAGCCCCGGCGCAGTTATCGCTGCTGTCGCAGTTTCAGCCGGAGTAGGAATACTCTTCGGGTTCTACCCTGCATGGAAAGCTTCAAAACTCGATCCCATCGAAGCATTGAGATATGAATAAAAAGATTTAAGTATCAATTATTTTCAGAAAATTGTGGTACTGAATTTTGTAAAAATATCAGATAAATGCTAACAAAGAGTGTTTATATTTACCAGAGATTGAATTTTTTACCGAGATAATAATCCCTGAGCCAGAAACTCATGTAATTGCATGAGAGTACACTGGAAGCATATTCACTGCCCGGAGGAATGTCTTCCTGCACTGGATAAGTAAAGCCTCTGAATTTATCAATGGTAAGTTTTTCAAGTACATTTTTTGCTTTTTCAGCAATATCTTTTCTGCCAAGACGAGCAGCAATAATTATTGCCGCAAAAATACTTTGCGTACTTCCTGCACGACGCCGTTCCCCTCCCCATGAGAGAAACGGCAGATTCACAGGATTCTGTATTTCGTCAATTTTCCCTGCTGAAGTCATACTGAAACTGTCCGTTTCACGTTTGTATTTCATTATATAATAATTCAAACCGTCATCGGCAAGTTCAACAAATAAATCATCATAAAACGATTTCTGTAAAACTTCACGGCAAAAATCATGGTATTCTTCGGATATTTCCCACAAATGATGCATTGCCAGCGATTTCATCATCAGAGGATTTTCATTCTGACGGTAATATTGTGCGCCATCATAAAGCTCCCCCTGCCGGAATCTTTCACGCAGAGTGCCGAGCGCATTTTCCCGTAAATGTTCCTCATCAAGCAGACGGGCAACTTCTTTTCTGCATGTTTCATTATCACTCAAACGGCACGGCATACCTGCGATACCGAGGAATACAGGTGCAATATAATCGTATAACTGCGGTGTTTTTTTCATAGAGAAAAAACCGGGAGAATAATTTATATCACGCCAGAATTGCGCCATTTTTTCGAGCATATTTTTTATTTGCAGACGCTCATTTTCATCGGCGATTTGATAATATTCAACAAGTCCAGACATAACAAAAAGATACTGGTCCCGTGAACAATGTTCACTGAATTGCGCGCCGTAAGGCTTCGGGAAAAAACCTTCACATCTGCCGTTTTGACCCAATTCATAAATATAACATACTGCAGAAAATGCTTTTTTGGCGCGGCGCAGAGCATCAGCAGAGCAAGTTGTCTGATAATTCAAACTCTGGGCGGCAAGATATGCACCGGTAGTCATTCCGGCATCTTCATACGGCATGAAAATATGACCGGGAATATCACTGCCGAGTATTTTCGGAATATTGTTTTTTTCAGTGACGATTTCTCTCGTTTCATAATCAAGCATCATGCGGACGATATAAACATCATCCATCGCCCTATCTTCAATTAATGCTGAAAACTCTTCAGCTCTTTTCTGCAGCAAATTATTCATATTTTTTATTTCGCAGGGTTATACATATCTTCATTTGCGTAAACGTCATCTGCTTTAAATGTTCTTGCAGAACCGTCACTCATTGCCATATTCACTCTACCGCTGTGACGGACACCGAGAACGCCATATTTCAAACTGGTATTAAGCGGATCAGAGGCAAGACCTGACAATTTCAAACCATTACATCCGTAACTGTAATTATCATATTCATCACTGCTGTCAACGACGAGAAATTTATTGGAATGATTTTTGATTGCTGATAATCTTATCCAGCTCATTGACATATTATAACCGTATTTCAAATTATTACTGAAAACAAAAGCAGTTGTCTGTGACGGGCAGCGGAAAACATAATATTTCTTATCTGAAGTTCCCCAACTGTTAAAATATCCGAACATTTGTTGTGCGAGAAAACCGTGCCAGGCATAAAGAGTGGTAACAGGAGCTTCCTGAAATCTTGGCAGGAATGAATCATTTTCATCTGCATACATCATTGCATTGAGTCCTATATTTTTAAGATTTGACAGACATTGTACAGCTCTGGCACGCTCACGGGCCTTGTTCAATGCAGGCAAAAGCATGCCTGCCAGAATTGCAATGATTGCGATCACAACAAGCAGTTCGATCAATGTAAACGTTTTTTTCATAATTTTATCCTTTCGTTAAATGTAAAGTTATTCCTTAAACAATAATAAACGGAGTGATTTTGCAGAAACATTTATGTTGTCAAGAGAGATTTTTTCACCGCTGACGGCATCTTTGACGGAAGAATATTTGCCGGGAATGACAACTTTGGTATTTTCGCTGTTTGCACTTAAATTCACCACAGCCGCAAGAAGTTCACCCTTTTTGCGATATACGCTGATTTTGATATTGGGATTTGAGGCGGAAATACCGTGATTTTTCTCCCAGTACGGCAAAAATTCAACATCACTGTTTTTAACAAACTTTGTATGCGGCGCACGGAATTTGGCATAAGTACCCGAATGACAGAAAAGCGGCCAGATCAGCATATCATAAAGATAACAAATCGAAACCATTTCTATCGTCGGCTCAGGAGTTTTGTTGGAATAATTTGCATTACCACTCTTGGCAAGTTCCGGCAGAAAAAGAATCGGAGAACCAAATTGCCGTCCGGTAAATTCCGTCAAAGCACGTTCCTCCGGAATCTGTTCAATATAGCTATACAATATTCCTGCATACTGTTCACCCTCAAGCAGAAGATCGCAGAAAGCTGTGATCGGCATAACGATAGCATTACTGCTGACATGTCCCGTAAAAACCGTTTCTTTATTATGTTTGCGAAATTCCGTATAAGCACGTTTGGCAATAGTTCGTGCCGCAAATATCGGCCATTTTGCTTCCGGCTTACCAAATTCATTTATAAAGCCGCCGTGCCGCAGATTTTTACTCGGTGTCGGCCACGCCAAATCGTAATAAATACCGTTCAAGCCGTATTTCTGCATGCCGAGGACATAGGAATAAACCGCAAAATCCTGCCATGATTTTATATTCGGAGCGACAACGTCCAAATAAAACTCACCTTTTTTCTGGCTCTCCTCTCGTTTCCAATCATCGAAAAAGAGATTATATTCCGCCAATGAGGTGGAAACATTGTTCAGAAATGAATACGCACTTGTAAGTTTATTTGTATTTTTCGCTCTTTCAAGCACTTTCAAAGCGGCATCACTTGCATTCGGCACATAAGCAAAATATTTCATATTGGTCGGAACGAAAGTATAGCGAGTTTCCAATTCACGCCATTTCTGCGGTCTCGGACGCACAGGACTTGCCTGAATCCCGAAAGAAATCTCTTTTTTGCCGTCCAGAGCAGTTTTTCGTCCGATTATATGATAAGCAAGCCGGACATTATCGGCAGTTTTTTCAACGGAAACAGCTTTTTCCGGAGCAGAACGGAACCAGTTTTCGGCACTCTCACTGAAAATAAGCATACCTCTGTCTTTGTCACCAATCCAGAAAAACGGCAAAAATGGATATGATGTTTTCTTTTCCGGAGTTCTGCCGTAGTAATGTTTTGAGCCTTGTCCGGCACCCGTACTTTCGGTGAAGGCAAAAAGTTCGGAACACTCTTTTTTGAACGGAAAAACAACATTCATTTCATCGACTGTAATTTTACGTTTACTCTTCAAAACTACGTTGAAAAATAACATACCGTCATATTCCAAATGCCCTTTTACTTCAATTTCAATATCGTTTGCTTTCGCAGTCGCACGATAATCGGCTTCGGTTACGGATTTTCTGACGATTTCCCATTTATCGACCTTGAAATCAAGCATTTTCCCGCCACTGACGAGTTGAATTGCAATCGGAGCTGCAAGCAACTCTCTGCCGCGGCTTGTCACCTGTTTCGGAAAAAGTGCGCCGTTTGAAAAATCATAACAGCGATTCCAACAGTAAAACTGTTTCTTTTCAATTTTTATATCCTCAAAAGGTGCGGGGACTTTGTCGGAATAACCGAATTTATTATTCAGCCATACGGAAACATCGGGGAAAATATTTTCAGAAAAATCAGAATGGATTTTTTTGCCGTTTTTTTCAAAAAGCTCAATCATAATACTGTATTTTTTAGCCGGCACAAGTTTGGCAAGCGAAAATTTCGCCTCAACTTCGGGCATGATTTTTTCTACATTATATTCTTCAATTTTTTTGCCGTCAACAATAAGAGAGAAAACAAGTTTTCCGCTTCTTATCAATTCAAACGGCATACCTGAACAATCCGTGACGGCACTGACTGCATTAGAATTTTTCTGCAAAGAAATTTTGGGAGCAGTAAACGGCGGCGGCGTCTTGTAAGGGAAAAATTCCGAACGGTAATACATCACATTAAATTTGCGATTCACCATTTGCAAGCCGACCTTATCAAAATTTTTCAAATTGCCCGCACCGACCTTGTCTGAATGCAAAGTCCATGAATTAAGACGATCCTCATAACATAAATCACTGTGTGCGGAACGGCTCATTACTCCGTTTTTAAAAGTATCTGCAAAAACAAATAATTTACCGCTCTCATCTCCTGCTCTGAAAGTTATGTCAAAAGAAAATTTACCGTTGCCGTCAATATTTCTGATATTATTCATACGGACGATCGGAGCAGTTTCTGTAGTAAAGCGCAAAGTTCCGAGTTCAAGTTCATTCCACGGAGCAGTCGGGTCCCAGAGCGGAATCAATGATACATTTTCCTTACCGTTGCTGCGCAGGATATTCCACTTCCACGAAGTTTTTACTTTCGGACAATTTGTTTTCAATGCGTTAAACGACACGAAACACTGCACAAAATCCCTGCCCTTGCAAGATATTTTTTTTACCTGAAAACCGTCGGAGAGCGCATACGTGACAAAACGACGTGCAGGCGCATCATTACTGCGGAGAATCAAGGTAAAAACATCTTCTCTGCCGTCTGACGGAGTATCGAACAAAAAGTACATGCCCTTACTGTCATAAAACATCGCCACATCTGTCTGCCGTGCGGCAAAGGAACGGCGGGAGTTATCAAAAAATCCGCAATATAAATTGGCAGTTTTCCAATTTTCATCGTCAGGATTTATCTCTTTTGCAAAATCAAAATTCCTGCGCAGAGGAATTTCCATAAGCGAAACACTCTTTAACTGTCCTCTGCTTTCCGAAGCATTTGTATTTTTGGCAAGAGCTGCTATTTCATCAGCATTCAATGCCTTATCATAAACAGCAAATTCCTCAAGCGCAGTCCTGTTTCCCTTATTTCTGCCGCACCACGGCGGTACGAAACCGCCGACAGTCAGTGTATCCAACGCTTCGGGAGTGCGGTAAATATCCGCATTTACGGAAGTCACTTTTTTGCCGTCAATATAAAGAGTCATTTTCTGATTATCGAAAGCATAAGCGACGTGATAAAATTTATCCTTCCATTCTGTTACGGGATATATTGCACCGATTTTGCTGACTTTGGGTACAATTTCAGCAAATCCGTTTTTACGGGAAACGGCAACAAAAAGATTTTTCGGCTTCCTCGAATCAACGTGAATATTCAAAGCCCCCTCAGTACCTTTTTTGCCTGTACCGGATAATGTCGCAAAAACTGCCGCCCCCTGTGAATATCCGTTCCAGTTCAAAGGACGACATCTGAAAACTATTGTTCCCTTTCTGCGGATAAAAGGCACTTGTGATGTAAACTGCATAAAGTGTTCATTATCAATAATTGCAGATTTACGTTTTTCAGACGGAAATGCAACAAAATCTTTCAGCGTATTTTTTGTGCATTTGAGATTGTATTTGTTGATACTTATATCAGCTTTGCCGTCAAAAAATATCTGCAATGACGGAATCAGCACATTCTCCGCCGCACTATGTCCGAAACTGTGATCGACCATAGAATCAGAGGCGGATAAAAGCGAAGCAGTCATAGCAGTAAACAGTACAAAGATGTTTTTTTTCATAATTTTTATTCCCACATGTCAGCGTCCCAGACATTGCCGCTTATATCCTGATAGGCAAAGGGGGCGTAATATTTGTTTTTAACATTTTTCCAGTTGAATCCTGCCGCATGTCCGTCCGCATACATGGTATTGCATTGTCCTCTGAAGTTGATATTATCCCCCTGTCCATGAGGCGCGCCAATCGAGAGATAATTTGAATTATAATCCGGATTGCCGTTGCCCGCTATAAACTGAATATCCTGCTTGCGGTAAAAATAAGCAGTCCAGCGTTTACCATTGCCCTCATCACTTAATACACGGGTATCGGCAATAACGGCAGTTTCGGTAGGCTTACGGATTTTGTGTTCGGCAAATGCCTGGGTCGGGTCAACAGAGGTACGGATGATGTCACTGTTGAATGCATAAGTGGTACGGTAACTGTTTACTGCGCTTGAAGCATGAGCATTTTTTGCCATACCGTAACCGTCAGCCCACAACTGCTGACAGAAAAAAAGTTTGGATACTCTGCCAGTTTCAGAGCCGTCTTCAGTAACTTTGTCAACACCCATATATTCACTCATGCGGTGCGACCATGTTCTTGCGCCGTCACTGGCAATAACGTAATAGTTGTATTCCCCGACATAACTTGACATGGCAACACCGATTTGCCGCAAATTGCCGAGACAGTTTGAGCTTCTGGCACGGCTTCTTGCTGAATTCAATGCAGGAAGAAGCATTCCGGCAAGAATGGCGATGATAGCAATAACAACAAGAAGTTCAATCAAAGTAAAATGTTTTTTCATATCAAATCTCCTTTCAGTTGAGTTTTTCAATCATTTCAGCAATTTGTGTACGAAGCTCCTGCCAGTTGCGGCTGTTCAAAGTCCAATTCTGCGGAGTGACGAAAGGACGGACAAATTCAGCAAGAAGTTTTTCGGCTTCAACAGTATTTTTGCCGTTTTTCTTTGCTTTTTCCACCGCATTTCTGAGCAGCACTGCATAATCAAAGTCATCCATACCTTCACGGTAAAGAACCAGGCGCAGACTCGGAGTGACGGTTGCATCGAATTTATCAAGTTTATCCTTGTCCTTTGCAGGAGGATAGAAAAATGCGGTTGCTCCGTTGCCCCATGTTGAATGAGGATTCTGCCACGGATTGAAGAATTTATGCGGAGATTTGGGTGCGCTCCACCAGATATTGGTTGCCCAGATAGCGAAACCTGCAGAATTTTCCGCATAGTTCCGCGGAGCCCAGAAACGGTTTGTCATGCCCGGTGCATCGATCCAGAGAATCGAACTGCGGGTAAGATATGTCCAGCATTTGCCCAAGCCGAAAAGTTCAAAACCTTCCTTTGAAACACCGCTGGCTGTTTCATTATCAAGAACTGTAAGCTCATCAACAATACCTTTTAATGCATCAAAACCGTATCCGTTGTTGAGCAGTGCCATAGTACGGATATTTTTGGCATAAGGAAGTTTTTTGTATTCTGAAGTGACATTTTTGACATATTGAAATTCGCCGTACATAGGCTCATCGAACCAGACCGTTGCTGCGCCTCCGATTTTTTTATCAGCAAGAAATTTCATAATTTTATCACGTGCGGCGGCTTCTTTGGCTCCGGTTGCGGGAGTATTTCTGGCTCTGCCGCTGATATGATTTACGATGTACCGCTGAAGTTTGAGGTCATTCACCGCCCAGTTCAATTCTTTATCATAAATCTGTTCAAGTGTCGGACGTGCGGGAAGTTCAGGATTATAAACACCGCCTGCTGAAGGAAGTTTGACATTCATACGATAATTTGCCATTTCTTTTACATAAGCACGGCTGATGTCGTGTTTTTCCTTGCGGGTCTGCGCTCCGTGGAATGGAAAAAGTCGCAGATTTGCGTACTGACTGAAGGCAAGCATGGTACGGCATGACGGGACTTCAGGCAGAGTAAAATCATACACTTTGAAATTGACGGGAATTGAAACTTCTTTACCTGAAACAGTAACTTTCAAAGTCCCTTTGTGAACTCCGGCTTTGGCATCCGCAGGAACTTTAACGTCAACCCATATAAGTGCATTTTCACCCTTTTTGACTGCTTTGGGGATAAAAATCGGGAGCGGGTCGGGCAGTAATCCTTTATAATCAGAGCGGTAAGAAAGAATTCTGCGTCCGCTCGCATAAGTAGAAGGAGTCTCAATTTTTACATATTCTGCATTACGGACAACGATATTATCAGGATTGATTCCATCGATTAAGCAGACAGCCTTATCCAATGTCCCGTCAGCATCGGGCGTGAAAACGATTTGAAATGCTTCACTTTCATTTTTGGCAGCATTGGCAAAAATGGTATTTGAAGTTTTGAAAAATGAAATATTCTTAGCTGGAGCTGGAGTATTGATAAGAATTTTTTCGGTAGTATCAGCCTGCCAGAAAGTACCTTTATTATTGGTAAGATATGATCCGGCAGCAAAATATTTTTCAGCATCACCATTCAAAGTTACAACAGCGCTTTTTGCCGGAAAAGTTTTATCCGTTTCCTCAGGAGCGCACTGGGTAATACCTTCAACAGGTGAATAATAAAGCATTGCTTTGTATTCACCCGCCTTTTTAAATTCAGCGGCAAAAGCAATTTTCGCTTCACAAAGAGAGGTATTGATGACATCACAATCAAAATTGAGAATTTCAACCGTCATGCGGTTGGATTTCCAGTTGCTCATATCGCCGCTGAAAAAATAGAAACTGTCTTCAGCGAATTTATCCGAACGCACCATCGGGTCACGGTATGAACTTGTCACATGTACAGCCGCATTGAAATCTTTGGGTGCATAGATGACATTGGGACGGGAAATACCTTTATAAACAGAACTGAAACGGTACCATGTCCCGGGGCTGGCAGTCAAAGTCTGATTCAATGAATATCTTGACCCGCCTCTGGTAGAAAGGATATTACCGTCTCCATCCGGATTTTTGGCAAAAGTAAAACGTTTTGCAGCAGCACCTGTATTAAAAAGCCAGCCGTCAGGATAACCATTAGCTTTCAATTTGCCGAAATTGCCGTTTTTAAGCAATTCTTTACCGGGATACATGGCATATTTGCCATCAATAAACTTGCCGTCAACGGCGATTCTCACCAACGGATAAGCGAAATGTTCTTTATTGAATTTGATAAATTCATTTTTGTTAACAGCAGCAGTCACTGCATTTGTATCTATTTTCAAGTCATAGATACCGGGCGCAGGAATCTTAAAAGTTACGGGGATACGGTACTGATAAAAAGTATCCGCCCATTTTTCTGCACCGCAAAGCATACACACCGCACAAAGGCATACAACTGACAAAGGAATTTTTTTCATTTTTTTATCCTTTCATTGAGATTTTCTATTTCATTACCGATGCGTTCACGAAGGGAAATAAGAGTATTGCTGTTTAAATTCCAGCTTACAGCATTATCAAAAAGTGCTGAAATTTCAGCAATGAGTTTTTCGGCATTCTGACAGTCGATTTTTCTGCTTTTTGCTGTTTTTATCAAGTTTTCAAGCATAACTGCATAGTCAAAATCTTCAGCTCCGTCACGCAAAAGCCCAAGTCTCAAACTCGGAGTGATCGTATAATCAGCTTTTTCCGGATAACCGCTTATCAGTGGCGGATAGAAATAGGCAGTTCCTCCATTGCAGTAACCAAGTGGTTCACTCCATGGATTCAATGATTTTCCAGTTCTGTACGGCAGATGCCATGAGAGAATTTCCCAGTCAAGAATTCCGCATCCACCCCGGCGGAATACATCAAACCCGATTATTCTGTTGCTCAATGCAGGAGCATCTATTGTCAAACGCGAAGTGTAGGCAATGTAAGGCATAAAAGCTGAACGATTCTTAGAAATTCCGTAATCACTTTTGTAATACGGTTCCAGACGGTCATAATTATCATCTATCTGCGGCACATAGATATCCATAAAGTCACGGAAAACATATTTGCCTTCTGCATCTTTTTGGGTATAATATCTCATGCCCTGAATACAGCCTGCAATTTTTATTTTTTTCAAAAGCGGGTCTTTTTTGAGAAGCGAGAGGAAGTGAAGCAGAAATTCATCATTTTCGCTCTCGTCAATCAGAATAGTTGCATATTTGAGATAGCCTTTTTTTTCCAGATTTCCTGCGATTGCCCGCAGATAATCCAGTACCAGACGGTCATATTGATTGCGGGTTATCTTTTTTGCCAATTTGTAATATGAATGTTTGGGAGTCAGTCCGTAACCGACAATAGTCATTTCACGGAATCCCTGATTATGCATAGAGACAAAAGGTGAAGATGTATTGAATGAATTTTCCAATTTCTTCCCCGGCAGCTGCGGGAAAACATTACTTGCTATCGCATTGGTATGATAAATGCAGATCTGATTCATTTTCAATTCACCGATAAAACGGTCAAGCTGTTTGTTGTACTCTGTAAAATCCCAGTCATACAAACGGAAAAAATTATCCGGCGCATCAACATTCATGCCTTTTGGCGGAGCATCCCATTTGAAACTCAAAGGCGTATAAAGTGCAAAATTTTTCGGTGCAAGACGGTTCTCAGCCATCTTTTCATAATAAAGATCAGTAAGTTTTTTTACTTCAGCTTCAGTTTTGGCGCCATGATAAACTGCGGCGGGATTTCTGCCTTTGGTAAAATACTGCATGCCGAGATTAGTGCGGAAATTTGAATATTCGGGAAGTGCAAAAGAACGCACTTTCAATTTAAGCGGAATGGAAATCTTTCCTGCACGGTCAGTTTTCAAAATAATATTGCCGCTGTAACTCCCTTCCTGAGTATTTTTGTCAGCAAAAATTGTAAAATGCAGTGCCAGATTACCATTGTCAACTTTAGCGTCTTCACGTTTGAATTTCACCAACGCATCACCGATAAGACCGTTGAATTGCCACGGACTTGATTTATAAGCATAACGTATCGGAACATATTTGACAGTATTTACTTCAACTGCATCAACAGGAAACTTATTTTTGCCTGATTTTAAATCGACTTCAACACCGAGAAGCTGAAAATTTTCTTTCGGAGACAGGACCAGCTGAAATGATTCACGTTCATTTTTTGCTGTACTTATATTTACGGCAGCCACTTCATTCTGCGGCATTTTAAGCGTCGGAGTAACCTTTTCAAGAGAAGAAAGAGCATAAACATCAGTAAAAGCGGAACTGTACAATTTACCTGAAAAATCCGATGGCACAGAGTCACAGGCTGCAATATTGACTTTTGCGTTACCGATTACAACAGTTTCCGGAAGTTTTTTATCAGGTTTTATCAGACAAACACCATTATTGACCAACTGATAATAGATATTAAGTTTATATTTGCCTTTAGCGGGAAAGTTTGCCACAAGTGCAACTTTGGTCTCAGTCATGGAAAGTGAATGCACCTTCCCCATAAATTTTCCCTCATAAAAAAGCAGCATTTTGCCATTGACATCGGGACGGACAAGGACCTCAAAATCCGTTTCAGCTTGCGGCAGCAACCGGGGAATATATGATATATCATAATTGTACTTGCGCAAACGGCTGCCTTTGTCATGGATAGGCTCATAGAGATAAGTCGGAGAACTTCCGCCACCGGAGTTGCGGAATCGGCACAAATAAAGCTGTCCACCTTTAACCGGAACTGCAATCTGTTTGCCGAAACGGTCTTTGACAAGATGCTGAAGCATACCGTCTTTTTCATAAGCACCTCCGCCATCACCTTTATTTGCCGGAAGTTTCAAACCAACAGGAACAGCTTCACGGTCTGAAGTAAGCAAATAATATCCGGCATTATCAAATTTCTTTTCGCCAGTTGCACCAACTTGAGTCAAAATGACACGATTGGGAGAAAAACTTTCCATACGGAACTTGAACCCGCTCAACTCTGATGCTTTCTCAACAAGCATACCACTGGGAATTGCAATTTCATGCCAGCCGGCTTTATCAACTTCAGTTTCCAGAGTCAAACGATATTGAAAATCATCATCAAACCATTCCGCCCCGAAAATATTAGTGCATAAAAATAATGCACATAAAATTTTACCTGCGTGATTTTTCATAAATAAAACTCCTTATGTTTTATTATGTTTTATTTCAAGAAGTAAGTTCTGTATAATTTTTGATAATTGCATCACAATTTGCACCGATAGCGGCGACATCTGCTCCGCAATTTACAAAATCATATCCTTCGAGGTAACACTGTTCCAATGACGGGACTGAAACTGTACCTGCAAATTTTCCGTATTTATGAGCTGTTTCAACTATATATTTACGAACTCGATGGATTTCAGGATGATCAAATTCAGCAGGATGTCCGATGGCATGACTGAAGTCGCCCGGCCCGAAAAATATCATATCTATTCCGTCAAGCTGACAGATTTTATCAAGTTCGCTCAAAGGTTCGGGATCTTCGATCTGAACGATGACCAGACGGTTTTCATTCATAAATTTAATATATTCTTTGAAATCAAGTTTGCAGTAAAGTCCGTCGGCATTACCGCCGTCAACAGGGCGCAGACCTATGGGTTGAAAACGCACTGTGTGTACTATTTCCTGCGCTTCTTCATAACTCATCAAATGCGGGATCATAATGCCGCTTGCATCCGCTTCCAGAGGACGGATATAATCACTGTATGAACCTTTGGCAACACGGACAATACAGTCACAGCCGTATGCTTTGGCGGCAAGGATCTGATTGCACATGGTGCTGTGGTCGGTAGGAACATGTTCCTGACATATCCAGATTGCGTCAAAACCAGACATGGCAGCAATTTCGGCGGCACGGGGACAGCCGAGATTGAGTTTGTAAGAGATTGCTTTCTGACCTGCACGCATTTTTTCAAGAACACGTGATTTGCGTGGTGTTATCATAATATTTTCCTTTCTGATAAAAATCAAACCCATTTATTTACTGCCCAGACATGCGGGCGTATCAAATATTCAGGAAGCTCAGGAATCATTGTGAATATTTTTTCCATTATATCATGAGCCAGAATTCCTGCATTTGCCACTTTAATATTATACTCAAGCTGTTCGACGGTATCAACTCCGGTCAAAACTCCGTCGATTTCAGAAATACTGAAAAGATAACGAACATAAAGTTCCGCCGGAGTAATACCGGTCTCTTCTGCCAATGCTTCAAGTTTATTTCTGTATTTGATAACTTCTTTCAAAGGTTCAGGAATACGGGATTCATCCATAAGCAGCAGCCCCTGGAGATAAACACTGCGGTTGTAGATTTTTGTTCCGTTCTGATGAGCCTTACGCAGGAAATCGAGGAAACGGCGGTCAAGTACATTTCCCGGCACCTGCACTGCTTCACATTCAAAAGCATTTTCAGGTACTGTACTGTCAAGTGATGCACCAACGGCACGGGTAAGTCCGGCATCTTTGGCTTTTTTCAGAAATTTAAGATATTTCAAATTATTTTCATTGTGAAACAAAACTGCATCAAGCTGATTGATTTTCAGATTTTTCAATGATTTTTCGACTGATTCCATAATAAATTTTTCTACTTCACAATCACTGAAATTGGCAGGAACAGGCGGAACTTTGCTGACGATTTTCATTTTGTCAAGCAATCCGAGATTTTTGAGTTCAGTTCCAAGTACAGTTTCACTTTCGCCGTAAGCCGCAGCAGTATCAAGAGTACGAATACCATTGTCATAAGCAGTCTGCAAAATCTGCCTTACTCTTTCAGGCGCAGGCTTGCCGTCCGTATTTGCAATACCGTAATTCAATCCGAATTGAACAGTTCCTAAAACAAGTTTTGATTCTTTCATAATACACCTTATTTTGCTGTATAACCGCCATCAACCGGAATATTTGTGCCGGTGATGTAACTTGATGCGTCAGAAGCAAGAAATACGATAATTCCTTTCAAATCCTCCTGACTTGCCAATCGTCCGAGAGTGGTACGGGCGCTGTAATTTTTTACAAATGCCTCCGGCAGATGATCTTCCTGCAAACCGCCGGGATGAATCGCATTGACCCGGATATTGTCCGCCCCGAGAATGCTTGCTGCCCAACGGGTGAAATTCACCATGCCGCCCTTTTCATAAAAATAAATCGGAGAAGGATTGCCGTTATACATATTTGTCCCTGCATAATTGGCAGTTTCCAGACCGACCAATCCCATAAATGAGCCGATATTTATAACTGAACCCGAATGTTGTTTTTTCATAATTTCAGCCACAACACCGGTAATATAAAACATACTTGACGCATTGACATGCAGACTTGCATCATAATTTTCCAGCTCCTGTACCCAGCCGGACAACGCACTGCGGCTGACTGCATTATTAACAAGTATATCAATTCTGCCAGTCTGCCTGACAACTTCTGCAACCATGACGTCAATACTGCTGCGGTCAGCAAGGTCAAGATGCAATGCACGTACATCAAGATTTGCTTCACGGAATTTTGCCGCCACCTCTTCACACTTTTCAATATTGCGGGAAGCGATAAAAACTGTTGCTCCGGCTTCGCCGAGCCCCTCAACGATCTGTTTGCCGTAACGCCCTGCTCCGCCGGTAACGATTGCAGTTTTTCCGTCAAGTTTCAACATATCAAGGACGTTCATAGCATGATTTCCTTTCCATTTTGAGCTCGGCTTTCAATACCGCCGATAACGAGTTTCATAAGTTCCTCAGTGTGGCTGAAAGGAACAGGTTCAACTTCCGTACGCAAATACTCAATGAATTTCACCAGTTGAGTGCGGAATGCAAAATAGGAATCCTGAATATTGATCGCTACAGTTCCGGCTGTCCCCTGAATCGTCAGCGGCGCGCCGCAGAAATCATAAATATTGGAAATAACAACGTCAAAATCATTTTTATGTTTCAAATGCACAATATTACGTCTCAAACTTCCGACATTGCGGATACTGACAAAACCCGGACCGGTCAGAGCGAAAACAGCTTCAAGTGCATGAATACCATAAGTTTCCCATTTTTTCGGCATGGAATAAGTTATCAAACGGGGCTTGCCGACTTCATTGAAATGCCCGTTCAGATAGGGCAGCAATTCCTTACAGTAACGCATACTGCTGGAAGAGATGATTTTTGCGCCGTTGGCTCTGGCATTTTTGAAAAATTCAAGGTCTTCACGGTTGTCGCAGAGAGGTTTATCTATGAAAAGCGGAATTCCTGCTTCAATAAAAGGTTTGGCACGTTCTACATGTTCACTGCCGATGTCAGTTGCGATAATTACCGCATCGACTTTGCCGATCATATCTTCAGGTTTATCAACGATATTGGGGATGAGGGAACATTTGGCGACATGTTCTGCATCTTTACGGTCATCACAGCAGATAAATTCGATTTTTGCGCCGGGAATACCGATTGAATCGTAATCTTCCTTGTTCAAATAAACAGGAATGACAGGGAAAGGACATTCCGCAGTCATAGCTTCTTTGTTATACTTGTTGAACATGGCGCTCCATGAATAAGGATGGCCATTCCCCTCGGTCATTCCAAGAATGCCAAGCCTGATATTATCAATGTTTTTTACGAGAGCCATAAGTTATTTCTCCATGATTTTTTTATCATAATTCTTCAAATATCCATTAAGATGCGAACGGATGACTGCTGAAAGTTTATCAAGATCACCGTTTTGCAGAGCATCGATCATTTCAAAATGTTCCTGATAACCTTTTTTAAATTCAATCTCATTTGACAATGAACTCAAAAACTGTTCATCAAAAAACTCAACTACCAGCGGAAGCAATGAATTTATGAGAACATTGCCACTCAATTTCATTATTCCCATATGAAACTCCATATCTTTTTCATGGAGAAAAGTTTTGCTGAAATCATCATTATCTTTTTTCTCAGAAAGAGCATAAATCTTTTCACTCAAATTCTGCAGATACTCAATATCTTCCGGAGTGACATTTTCGATAGCTTTTTCAGCACAGCCAAGCTCCAGAGTCAACCGCAGATGCGCCAAGTCCTGAAAAGTATGCGGAGAAATAGCAAGAAACGGTTTATAATTTGCATAAACATCGTTAGGCAAAAGAGATGCAACAGTCGCACCTTTTTTGGGTTTGGATTCAATGATACCGAGAGTACGGAAATGCTGAAGGGCTTCACGGGTAATATTTCTGCTTATTTGCAATTTTTCTGCGAGTTCCCGTTCACTTGGCAGTACATCCCCTTCCCTCATATTATTTGCGATATAATTACCGATATGTTCGATTGCCATATCGACAGTATTCTTACATTTTACAGGCTGCAGCATAATACCTTCCTTTTTTTTAATCTGGTACTACCATACAACCAAAAAGCAAAAAACGCAAATCCATTTTTCAAAAAAATCAGATTTTTTTCAAAATCAGAACGGTTGCGTTATCAACTGACTTTTTTGTATAACGCATAAAATACACATCAAATGTCTGTCAAGTCAATACAAATGAATAACTTTTATATTTTTTGCAACTCGATATTGTTGAATGAGTTACGTGTGCGTTCTGAAATTATTGCTTCAAGTTTTTCCGGACAGGAAACAATTAATTTTTCACCGTTTCTGTCATATTTCACATTTATATATCCATACGGAGTGGTAATTTCCCCGGCCACATTGCCATATTTTTCAAACCGGACAATATCAATAATAAATTTTTTGAAACCCGCTTCAACCGGTGCAATTCCACAGATATAACGGTAATAATAATACACCGGAAGTGCGCTCCAGCCATGACACAAACTTCCTGCCCCGTCAAAATCTTCCGCCCCGATGTCTGTCTCCCACATAGTTGTAGAGCCGTTATCAAGCATTTTTCCAAAAATACGGACAATCAAATCATCCGCCGCCTGAATAAATTTACCACCTTCAGACATCATAAGTTCAAGCAGGTAACGCATAGAACTGATTGAAACCGAATAAAATTCTTCATTGACAGTTCTTTCAAGAAGTTGTTTTTTGTCCTCTTCCGGTACAACATCATGAATTATAGCCAAAACCTGTGTGATTCCGTGAAGACGTTTATCTCCGGGACAGCTCAACATACATTTATTTTCTGTATCATAAAAATTCTTCCGCAGTGCAACACGTTGAGATTCCGCAATTTCAAGATACTTTTCATCTCCACACAATTGAAAAAGTGCTTTCAGCATTTCAATCATATAAAGATTGAATAACGCTTCTTTGCGTGGAATCGAAGAAAGATGGGAAAAATCTGTACAACTGTCATTTACTCCGTTGATACCGTCACGCCATTCATAAAAATGCCAAATACCTTCCGCCGATGACGTAAGATACAAACCGCTTTCTTCATCATAATTTTCAGTACAGAGACTTACAATTTTTTCTGCAGAACTGCTCAATTTTTCATAAAGCGATTTTGAACCGGAATACATATAATGTTCAAGCATGGCAGTAACATAAACAACAGAAAAATTTGCAATCGGCGGACCGGCTTTGCTGGGAGCATTCAACCGGAGATAACCGTCTTCCCTTGCTCCTTTTGCAAAAAGTTCCCAGTTATACGCCGCATAATCATAATTACCCCAGAGATAATAACCGAACATGATTTGATTACGGGAATCATAAGTATAAAGCGCCTGTTCCCGCCATGGACAATCTTCATAATGTTCATGCATACAGCAGCGCAATGTGCGGATCGAATTTTCAAATAACTGCATTGCCTGCTTGTCATCACAAGTAAACTCTGCCGTTTTGCCAAGTTCCAGCATCTCTTCTTCAATACCGCACCTGACAAATTTAAAATCAGACTCTTTACCTGTAATATTGAGCTGAATGAATCTCCCCCCTATACGGCGGGGCATAATATAACGCTGCCGTCCGGAACGTGTGATATATCGATCAGTAAAATGACGTGTACCGATGACATTACGTACTTTGCCGTCAAGCAAATGCTCTCCGTGACTGATGTCAATTATAATCCCTTCAGCAATACATTCACATTCAAGCACAATAAGTCCTGTTCTTTCGCAACCGAGATCATAAATTTTATAAAAACCGTTCCCCATTGCCACATCAAGCTGATCCGCCGCAACAGCTTCCGCAAAAAAACAATCGGAATATTTTTTCAAATCACGATAAAGCTGCCCATTTTGTATCTCTTTGCCTTCAAGATATTTACCTCTTGCCATCGGAGGTATTTTACGAAGTGACAGATGCGGATTTTTGTCAACTTTCAAAGCATTCTGCCATTTTGAATCATCGAAATCCGGATTACAGAAATCCTCCTCATACCGTGCGTCATAACCGACAGTAAATCCAAGCTGCGGATTGACTTTATCAATTATCTGCAAATGTGCAGGAGACAGACGGCATTTCCAACTGCTGTCGCTGACAAAATGTTTCTCCAGTTCACACCAAAGCCCCGGCTGTTCACTGTACCATGAAGTCTGAAAATCTTCACCGCAATAATAAACTTCAACTGCTATAAGATGTTCTCCAGCAACAAGTTCAAGATTTATTTCAGTATAAGTCTTATCTTCCGGATAGTCAGGATACTGCCCGCGCAAAAATTCTTTTCCATCCAGAAAAGCGACAAAATTCGCCTCCGCACTTATACGGAAACAAAAAGTTCCCTTTTCTGAAACACTGAATTTTTTCCTGAACCATGCAAACTGATGTTTGCTGACCGCTTCATTGAGCCATATCCAATCTGCCATAATAAAATATCCTGAAATAAAAAAAGGAGTTGGATCTTACTCTCAACTCCTTAATGATTTTATAAAAATTATGCTTCTTTTTCAAATTTCTTCATAAATTCGATAAGAGCCTGAACGCCTTCGATAGGCATTGCATTGTAGATACTTGCACGGCATCCGCCAACGAGACGGTGACCTTTGAGATCAGTCAAGCCGCAAGCTTTGGCATCTGCAACAAATTTAGCATCAAGTTCTTCGCTGGGAGTGCGGAAAACGACATTCATACGGCTGCGGCTGTCTTTCTGAACCGGAGTGGTATAGAAAGAAGTGCTGTCGAGATAATCATACAGAAGTTTTGCTTTTGCATCATTAACTTTTTCCATAGCAGCAATACCGCCGACTTCTTTGAAATAGTCAGTGACCAGAGCGAGCATATAAACTGCATAGGTCGGAGGAGTATTGAACATGGATTCATTTTCTGCATAAGTGGTATATTTGAGCATAGTGGGAACAGTTGCAGCAACACGTTCCATGAGATCTTTGCGGATGATAACGAGAGCGAAACCGCTGGGACCGAGGTTTTTCTGAGCGCCTGCATAAATCATGCCGAAGTCATTAACATTGATAACACGAGACATGATGTCACTGGACATATCAGCGATAAGAGGAGCATTTGATTTCGGGAAAGTACGATACTGAGTACCGGCAACAGTGTTGTTGCTTGTGATGTGCAAGTAAGCAGCATTGTCGGAGAGATTCCAGGTATCGAAAGCCGGAATATGATCATATTTGGTTTCTTTGCTGGAGCAGCAAATGTTGACATTGCCGAAAAGTTTTGCTTCTTTGGCAGCTTTATTTGACCAGACACCGGTTTCTGCATAATCAGCAGTATTACCATTCAGGAGGTTCATAGCGAGCATGCAGAACTGCATACTTGCACCGCCCTGAACGAAAAGAACGGCATAATCATCACTGATGTTCATAAGTTCACGGACATTAGCTTCAGCTCTGGCAATGATGGGGGCATAAAGTTTGCCGCGATGGGACAATTCCATGACACCGCATTCGGAATTCTGATAATTGCAGAATTCAGCTTGAGCTTTTTCCATAACTTTTTTCGGCAGCATAGCCGGACCGGCACTGAAATTGTAAACAGCCATAATAAACTCCCTTTGGGTTGGTTGAAAAAATTAAATGTCTTATAATTTACCACAAAAAATGATTTTTTCAAATAAAAAAAGCCTGTGATTGCTATAAATTATATCACAAAAGCAAAAAAAGTTTAAAAAAGCAAATAAAACTCTTTACAAAATCTGAAAACGGGTTATATTATATAGTGATGCACCCGTAGCTCAGTTGGATAGAGCGTCTGCCTCCGGAGTAGAAGGCCGTGGGTTCGAATCCCGCCGGGTGTACCAATCAAACAAAATTTACGGAAAGAGAAAAAATCGGCTGTGCAAATAAATTTGCAGCCGATTTTTTCTCTTTCCGTATCTTGCGTGTTGTTACACGCAAAATTTTGTTTGATTGTTGCCCTGCGTTACTCGACCTTGCGGTCTGCGTTACTCACGCACACTTCGTTGTGCCCAGCGTTTGGCGGTTAGCACCGCCGATGCTGACGCATCTGCTCGACCTACGGTCTGCGTTACTCACGCACACTTCGTTGTGCCCAGCGTTTGGCGGTTAGTACCGCCGATGCTGACGCATCTGCTCGACCTACGGTCTGCGTTACTCACGCTCCCCGCCTGCGGCATGGTCGAACCCCACAAGTAAATCTAATATGCGGCTGTGCAAATAAATTTGGCCTCTTCGACGGTTTGTGACAAAAGTTCATATAGATTTCTCGCTTGAAATTTCCGGCAGTCGGACGAATTGCTTTTGTTGATTCGCATTACGCCGAACATATTCTGTCCCTCACGAGCAAGACCAAAGTTTTCATCCTGTATCTGCCAGTTATGCGCTTTAACAACATCGGTTACGGCTTCAATAACCTCCATGTAAGAAACTGGCTTCCAACTTTCAGTACCTCCGGGAGTCGAAACGAGCGCTACTTCACCACGGCTGACATACTTACCTTCACACATCATCAAATTATTCATATTTTTTTTATTCCTGTTGATTTTTAATTTTTTTGCGTTATATTACATCAGAAAGATGGAGTTACACAACATGAGCCCAACCAAAGTTACAAAAGTTACCCTGCCTGATGGCAGCATAGTTCCGGTCATCCACGCCAAAGCTGCAAAGATGACTCCGGAATCTGAACGCTTGCGTAAATCTGCCGAAAAAGCCGGTGCAAACGCCGCTGCAAAAGCTCTTGCCAAAGGTCTTTCTATTACGATTATGAAAGACGGCAAACTCATCCGCATAAATCCTGATAAATCCGAAGAAGTCATCGGAGTTCAAGCATGATTCCGCGACTGAGAATGCTTGCAGGTCCGAATGGTTCGGGCAAATCCACACTTGCACAGCAGCTTGTTGATGATTATGCAGTTAATCTCTACAAATTTCTGAATGCAGATATGCTTTTTGCGGAAATTGCTCAAAGCGGAGTTACAGCCTGTCCGTTTTCCATTGACAATAATGAACTTATTGAGTTTGTTGCTGATTCAACCTATCCTGAAAAATGCAAAGAACCATTTTTGAAACATGAAATTTACATTGACGAAAACGATTATTTTATTTTCAGCAAGCAGAGTATAAATTCATATACTGTTGCGATAGCAGCTGATTTTTTCAAGGACCAATACCTGAAACGCAAATTGAGCTTTTCATTTGAGACGGTTTTTTCGCATCCTGCAAAAGTTGATATTCTCAAAAATGCACAAGCGGCAGGCTTCCGGACATACATGTATTTTGTTGCGACAGAAGATCCGCAGGTCAATTTGGAGCGAATTCAGGTACGGGTAAAATCAGGTGGACATAATGTTCCTGAAGATAAAACTGTCGCCAGATATTATCGCTGTCTGGAACAGATAAAATTTGCTCTACAGTATCTGAATCGTGCTTACTTTTTTGACAATTCAAGTACAAAAACTATTTATTTTGCGGAATATGAATCATCCAAAGGTTTTCAGCTTCATTCTGAAATGATTCCTGATTGGTTCAATAAATTTGTTTTGAGTTGATCACCTCCACTTTTTACAACGGTCACGGTAGGGACATTCGCCACAAATGAAACCTGTTCCATTCGGATAAAAGTTCCCATTTCAGCAGGTTTGAACGCCAGCAACGCAGACGGAAACGGCAGTGTAATATCTTTGCTCAAAGCGATATGACACGGCTGGAGAAGCAGTTGTTTGCCGTCAGTGACCGTCACACCTGAACTGGACAAATTGACACCTTGCAGGATACGGCGATAATTATTTCGGTCAATAATCGAAACCGCCAGAGCCAGCAAGTCACCGAAGTTCACAGGCAAAATTGCTGAAACAGCATCTTCCACCGGACTGGTCTGACTTACGACCTTGCCCAGCACCTTCAACGCCTCATTCAAATTCTTCTTTTCAATTTTCATGTTTTTACCTTTCAATTAAATTTTAAACATAAAAAGCCCCGCCGATTCTTTTGACTCAGCGAGGCACATCACAATGGTAATATATAAACAAATCTTTTTGAATAACATATTTTCAACTCACAGGTTAACAAATATTGTTTTTTATAAAACAATTTCAACCAAAGGAGGAAATATGTCAAATGATAAAATTATGACAATGCTGCAAGAAAAATCGCAACCCGAATATTATCGCTTTGTAGCAGAAGATGATGATAAAAGTTGTGATAAATGCAAAAAATATAACAATAAGATATTTAAGGATACTGATGGAGATATTCCCAAGTTACCAATACACCAAAATTGCCGTTGTAAATTAATAAAAATAAAAGTGGAACAAGCGAATAAAAATAGTACTGTAAAAAATATAAAAAATGTCAAAGAAGCAGTTCAAACAGGTATTGAAACTGTAATATTGCCAACCGGAGCAGGAGAAATTATCGGAGCAACAAAAGCAGCAACCGTATTAGCAACAAATTATGAAATATGGAAAAAAAGAACTGAAACGGCAATTAGAAAAAGTAAAAAATTTACCAATAAACAAAAACTTGATTTATATTTTGAATTAGATACTGCTCTTGCAAAAAAAGATATTCGTGCTATTATAAAAATATACAATAAATGTCAATAAAAGGTATTTTTATGCTGAAAAAAACAATTTATTTTCTAATTCTTTTTTTACTTTTGCCGGGTAATATTTATCTTGTATATTATTTTTTTGCAACGGACAAATTGGCAAAAAAATTGACTGCTTTCAATGACGGAGAATACAAAGCTGTACGGCTCGAGCCTGAATTTCTTATCATGACACACAAAAATAAAGGTTCAAATGATTTTTTCTGTGTTACTCCGCACAAGGGGATGGCGATGCAATTTGAAAATGATAAATTTGTTCAAATCTCGGCATGGCATCACAATAATCATTTTTCATGGTTCGACGGCGGCTCTTATCGGATTTTGTCGTATGAGAAAAAATCAATAGCTGATTACAATAAAGATTTTATTCCTGATGTCATCGTTTGTCATGCAAAAGATCAGAAATTTATCATTGTTAACGGCAAATATCTGTCTGTAAAAACTCTCTTTCAAATGGAATCCGCCGAGACAGATGACGGACATAAATTTATTTGGAAAAATAATCAATGGCTGAAACTGACAAAGTAATGAAATATTTCAGGAAAATGATCCTGACATGCCGCAGTTGCCTATTCATCCAAACTGCCGCTGCAAACTTGTGAAACTCGAAGTTGAAGAAACAGAAAATGTAAAATCTAATATTCTTCAAATGATTGATGAATTAAATTATTATGAAAATCAGCTTTTAGCAGATTTTCAACAATGGAAAAATGATGCGGATACATTACTCAATTCCGTTCAAAATTCATATAATGATTTTGTAACAGAAGCTAAAATAAAAGCATTGGCTGCAACTGCCTCTGCAATGTTGACTATGATTGAAAAATTTAATCAAACCGGAGAATTATTGAAAAATATATCTTCAAATTTTCTGCTTAATTATAAAGATCCTGTTGCATTTGAAATAAATCAAACTTCAAAAAGTATTGAACAAACATTAAATTATTTGAAATCTAAACATTATGGGCGTCTTGATTTGCCGCAACAACAACTTTCAAATCTGCCAAAATCTCCGGCAGATGCGATAATGCAAGATTATGAAAAAGTTCCTGACAGCCAAAATTGGTATCATCGTCATAATGGAGAATTCGATAATGAAAAATATATTAACAGAAAAACGGGGCAGGAAGTTATTTTTGACCGTTATGGAAATATTGTCACTTCTCCGGAAAATATCGGAACCTTTAATTATGGGCCAAATCCAATGTCTCCATCGCATATTCTATTTGATGTTATTCCATATTATATATGGGGAAATTCTGTATATGATACAACACCTTTTTGGCAAAGAGTCTGGGGGAGTGGAAAAAAATAATTGAAAATAAATTCAAATTATTTGTTTTTGTACTTTTTTGTAATATATTATTGATACAGTACTGACAAGGATAATATATGTTGTTATATCATTTTTTTCTGCTCATTGGATTTTGTCTGTTTTTTGTCATTGCACCGATATGTGCGATTGTAAGTTCGGTGTTTTTGGTAAAACAGGATAATATAATTTGTGCAAATTTGGGCGGATACAGTTTTGTTTTATATCCGTTGTATTTTATATTGGTAAATGTAATAGTAAGTTTTTTGAGAATGGCAGAATTATTTATTGCTTTTATACTGTTATCATTGTTTACAGTTCCGCATTGTGTAAATTTGTATATTGCCAATAAAAATCAATCAAAAAATTTGAAATACGGTGCGATATTCGGAATTATTTCTTCTTTATCCGCAAATATCGGTTTTTTTGTGTTCTTATATGGAATTGGTATCAGCGGAGTATAATAAAATATTTTTGAGTTATGAAAAATAGACTGATAAATTTATATGCAACAGTAATAATATGAAGTGTTGTGCTTGTAATTTCTTTATGCATTCCATCATTGTATATTGAAAATTATGATATAATTATTTGGCAAAATTGGTGAATGAATGAAAAAAATCTTGAAAAGTATGTTGCGTATTCTGTTGGCAGTGGCAATTTTTTGCGGAATTGTACTGCTTGTTTATGCGTTATGGCAGCCGGGAAGTAACAAGGTATTGCCGAAGTTTGAAAATAATGCGATTTGGCTCGGTCACGGCTGGTTCGGAGATGATTTGTGGTTCAAACGCAATAAACGGAATTTTGAAGATTTCCGAAATGCGGAAAAGATCGAAATCCTTTTGAAAAAACTTGCTGATAATGACATTAATACTGTTTATCCGCACCTTTGCCCTGCTCAATTCAATGGCAGAATAGCCGCTTATAATGATGAACAAATTGAACGTTTTCTTGATATTGCCGTCAAATATAAAATAAAAGTAATTCCGTGGGTCGGCGGTATTTTTAAAGAATCTGCCCGCCCCGGCGATGAAAAATGGCGGCAGAATTTTGTTTTCTCCATTGCTGAATTATTGCAAAAACATCCACGATTGGATGGTGTGCAAGTCAATATTGAACCTATGCCGAGTGGAAACCGTGATTTTTTGATCCTGCTGGACGAGTTGAATGTTGTTATGCAGGGAAAAATTTTGAGTATTGCCGCATATCCGCCGCCGACAGTCTGGCATCGTTTCCCATCGGTGCATTGGGATTTGAAGTATCTTGCTGAAGTAGGCAAACGTGCAGACCAGATGGCTGTGATGATGTATGATACGGCGATTCCGTATCGCAAATTTTATATAAACCTTTACAAACAATGGATCAATGATTTATCAAAAGTATTGAATGGGATAAATACGGAAATTTTGCTCGGAGTACCTGCCCATGAAGATGCGGGAGTCGGTTATCATCATCCCGATGTTGAAAATATTTCAGCCGCATTATCTGCGATTTCAGCATCTCCGTTTCAAAAAAATATCAGCGGCGTTGCTATTTATTGTGAATGGGAAATGACACCCGACAAATGGCAAATCTGGCAGAAATACACAAAATAAAACTTCCGCTGCAGTAGTTTGCAGAGGGAGTTTGTTTTTTATATTTGACAGATGATTTTTGTTTGTGAGTTTGTGGAAAGCAACTGTTCGAGCTGCTCATAATAAGTTTCTTCATCGTAATCAGGGAAACAGCTTTCGGGCAGATAGGTATCATACAAAATTCTATCTTCGTACGAAAAATAACCATAAATGAAACAGCCCGTTTCCTCGTATTTGATTTCAGCGGATTTTATGGGTACAACCGATTTCAAATGCCGGATAAACTCAAGGATTTCATCATCTGTAAATCCCCATTTAACCGAACCGTTGAGCGTAACAGTATCGCCGTTGACCTCAATAATCGAATTAAAGAAATACCGATCACTGCCAATGTAAACCCCGCGGTCAAACTTATTCGCTTCCGTCTTGTCCGTGAGCAACTTCTGATAAAGCGTTTCCGCTTCCTGACCGTCAAAGCAGACAATCTCCGCCTCAACCGAACACCAATTAGCCATATAGACCTCCTTATGGTTTTGTTGTTAAAAACAAATCAGCCCCACCGATCCAAAGACCGATGAGGCTGTATATTCGTGGAGGTAATATATATAAAATCAGATGAAAAACATAAAATATTTTATCAAAGATTTTTCTTGCGGAATTCTTCAGGAGACATATTATAATTTTTTTTGAATGAACGGAAAAATTTGATTTTTTTGAAAAAATATTTGTAAAGATAAAAAGTGATGTTATATTTTTCAGTATCTGATAAAAATTTATTTGAATAATAAAAAACTCCAGAGTATCAAACATTATGAAATCTGTTAAAGACAAAGAATTATTGATGGCGGCAGACTTTGCCGGTTATCCTCTGAAAGAAGCTATCAAAGAATATCTGGAGAAAAAAGGCTGGAAAATCACCGATATCGGCGTAAAAGCAGACAGCGATCCCAACGATACTGAATTGATGTTCCACCGTATCGGTCTCCGTGTCGGCGCAATGATAACTGAAAAAGAATTTGACCGTGCCATGATTTTTTGCGGAACAGGCATGGGGATCCATATTGCCGCCAGCAAATGTCCGGGCGTTCATGCCGGTGTGGTTGAATCTGTTCCTGCGGCGTTCCGTGCTATTACCGGCAATGGAGTAAATGTTCTGGCAATGGGAGCATTTTATGTAACTCCTGAACTTGGCAAACAGTGTGCGGACGCATATTTGTATAATGATTTCGGCAGCGGCTGGGAATGGTGGCCTGATTTTGATAAATTCCACCAGATCGCCATTGACGAATTGAATGCATTTGACTATGAAGAATACAAAGCAAACGGATTCAAAGTAAAACATCTCGATGACTGCCATTGTGAACTTTATGACCGTCCGGAAGGCTCATCTCCTGTACCACTGATGTGTAAACGCTGAGTTTAATATTCGACAGTTTTGCTTTAAATATTAGAAGTATACTGCTCTGATTGATGAAATCGGGGCAGTTTTTTTATATTTTTTTAATACAAAAACAGTTTGATTTCTCATTTTTTTTAAATTCAATCCGATTATTTGGAATGATATTTGGTGTGAAGCAGATGATGTGCTTTTTCACTGCCGGTGGGGTAACTTAAAATACCGGCGGCCTTGGCTTTCCGGTAAGCATCCTGAATTTCTTTGCGCCATGGCCCGGTCCAGAAATCCTCATCCGGAATATTCACCGGCGCGACTTCGAAGCACCAGGTCATCGGCTGGCATTGTCCATCGGCATTGCCGACTGCCACCGGACACCCGGCTGCCCGCGTTAAAAAATGAACGCGTGTTTACTTTAACAACTGTCAGAAGTAAAAAAAAATAAAAAATATTACTCTTACCCCTTGAAATTCAAAAAAAACGGTATTATATTAAGGCAAAACGTATATAGAGTAATACTCTTAAGTCAAATTGAAAAGAGAATGTAGCTTATGAATGTTTCCTTTAACTCCTCTTTCGATGGTATGCCGGCAGATGTCAGTATTGCCCAGCAGGCACTTACTGTGATCATCAGTTATATCCGGAATGAAAAATTGTGCGAAGGTGACTTCCTGCCATCGGCGGATTTCTTTGTTGAAAAATACGGTTTTTCCCGGGTGATGGTCAGAGAAGCAATGTGTTATCTGAAAGGCATGGGCATTGTGATTTCCGGCAAAGGCAGCGGTTTCCGTCTGGCAAAGATCAATCCGCTGGCCGGATTCGGGCGTTTGCTGCCGTTTTTCTTTGCACTTTCCAAAGATTCCGGAGATATTATTCTGATGCGCAACAATATGGAACTCGGATCATTCCCATCGGTGGTAAGAAATATTACCGATGCTGATCTGCTCGAATTGGAAAAGATCGTTGAGGCGGGCAGACAGGTACTGCAAAAAGATGTGCTGCACAATGTGGAATTTATTGCCGTTGATACTGATTTCCATACTGTACTCAATCGTGTTTCCGGTAATGAATTGCTGATCGCAGTGGCCGAATATTACCAGATGAAGTTGGGAAACGCGACTGCCAAAGAACAAATCGCTGATGAAACACACCGGAGTATATTTGCCACCGCCCAGATGGAACACGAGCAGATTTTCAACTCTCTGAAATTGAAATCTCCGGAATCCGGATTGATCGCTCTTTATAATCATGTGAAGCGGCGTTACCATCCGTCTGCAATATTCTGGGAAGCGGAAAAATAAATATCAGTAATTAAAGATAAATCCACATATATGTACAAGGAGAATTATGAGTGTTACAGACATTGTTATCGTCATCGGATATTTGCTGGCTTCAGCTTTGATTCCGGTATTTGTCGGTTTGCGGCAAAAGAACAAGGAGGATTTCATGCTGGCGGGCAAAAAGATGCATTGGTTCCCGCTGGCACTTTCCGGCGTGGCGGCAAGTTTCAGTGCGATAAGTCTGTTGGGGGCTCCGGGATTTGTCATGGGCAATGATATGCGTTATCTGCCGACACTGTTTGTGGGATTGTTGAGTATTCCGATCGTGTTTTTTCTGGTGGTTCCTTTCCTTTATAAGCTTTCGCTGGTATCGGCTTATGAATATTTGGAGGATCGTTTTTGTCCGGCATTGCGCTATGCGGCAAGTGCGGTATTCATGATCTCCAAACTCGGATATCTGTCGTTGTCGATTTTTACTCCTTCATTGGCATTGAGTTCAGTAACCGGTTTGCCGATAGAGCTGTTCATCGTGATTTTCGGTTTGCTGACGACTTTTTACACCATGATCGGCGGTCTGGAAGGGGTGATCTGGTGCGATGTTATGCAATATGTGGTCATGGTGGTGGGAATTGCCGGGGTGGTGATCTATTTTATCTGCGGAGATGTCGGCAGTTACTGGCAGACAGCAGAGTTGGCCGGCAAGACCAAAACATGGGATTTCGATTTGCGATTGGATAATCTTTCGGTCTGGGTGCTGTTTTTGAATTGCACACTTATGGGAATTGCCGGCACTTGCAGCGATCAATCATCGGTACAGAGATTGCTGTCGGCCAAATCGCTTAAAGATTCCATGCGCGGTTACCTTTTCTCCACGATTTTCGGGATTCCGATCGTATTGGTGCTTTATTTTATCGGAGCATGTTTGTACGGATTTTTTCATACTGAAGCATCTTTGCCCGCCGAAATCGCCGGGGTTCCTGATAAAGTATTCCCGTATTTTATCGGTCATTATCTGCCTTCGGGGGTGGCCGGGATATTGCTGGCGGCGATTCTAGCTGCCGGTATGAGTACTATAAGTGTGGTACTGCACAGTCTCACTTCGCTTTTTATGGTCGATGTGTATGAAAAAATTACCAGAAACAAAGCTGAAGGAAAACGTTATGTGTCGATCAGCCGCATTGTTACGCTGGCGTGGGGAATTCTGGCTGTGATTCTGGCATTTTTTGTCATGCATGTCGGAAATTCGATCGTGGAAGTATCCCAGGTGCTGGCCTCGCTTTTAAGTGCGCCTCTGGGAGGAATATTTATGCTGGGTATATTTACCAGACGGACCAATGCTGCCGGAGCGATTGCCGGCGGAATCGCCGGATTCATTGCCACTGCCGGTTCATGGGCTTTGAATTTTTATGATGTGATCAAAATCAATTTTATGTGGTATGCGGTATTCGGTTTGATCGCCACCTGGGGTGTCGGATATGTTATAAGTCTTTTAACTTTTTCAAAAGAAAGGGAATTACAGAAATGAAAGTTGTTTTCAGTATGACTGCGGCACTGGCGCTGAGTGTATCGGCGTGGGCCGCTCCGGAAAAAGTGACGGTGAGAGTCGTCAGCAGTCAGGTGGTCAATGATACCATTACGGATGCGATGAGTCCGACCGGATTGGCAGTTGCTCCCAATGGAGATATTCTTGCGGCTTTTCAGGATCGCGGGGATATCGGTCCTTTATGTAAAGCTTATATTGTCCGCTCCACAGATGGCGGTAAAACCTGGGGAGCTCCGGAAAAAGTGTTTGCCGGTAAAAATGACCGGGAAGGTATCTCGCTCACCTTGCACAATGCTCCGGATAACTCAATTTATCTGACGGTCACCAAGATGCTCCATGCAAGCAGTGACCGCAAAGCGGTCTTCGGTTGGCGTAGTTCATCCATTGAGATATTCAGATCGGTTGACGGCAAAGAATATACGCCGGTACAGAAGCTTCCGACTCCTTCCGGAGCAATCTTTTCTCTGACCGGCAAGATTATTGAATTGCCCAATGGAGATTGGGTCATTCCCGGTTACGGTTATCCCAAGCGTGCCAGGAGAGCCGGAGAAGTATATGGTGCGGGAATTTTCCGCAGTACCGACAAGGGTAAAACCTGGGGCAGTTTTGAAAGGATTTTCAAAGATGATCCGGCTCCGGGAGAAAGGCCTTACAGTTTCAACGAGACAGATCTGCTGCTCAAAGCTGACGGCACATTGGTTGCATTCGCTCGCATAGACAGCCGTCCGCGCTGCCATTTGTGGAAAGTTGTCTCTGCTGATTGCGGCAAAACCTGGAGTGATCCGGTCGAAACGAATATTCCCGGTCTTTACCCGGCGATCATCAGGCTGGATAACGGCGGTTTTCTGATGGTTGCCGGCAATCGTTATGCCAAACCGGTTATCCGGACGGTGAATTTTTTCTATTCTGCTGACGGTGAAAATTTCACCTTTGCCGGTATGCCGTATTATACCCGGACCGACGGAACTCCTGCCAACAGTGCCACCGGCGGTTTGCAGGCTGTCGTTAAAGATCCGGCCAGTGGAAATTATGTTGTGATATTCTATGCACATGATCCGGAATTGCCCGGCCATCATCAGTGCTATGTAGACAGTAACATCGTGGAGGTAAAGTAATGATGGTGTCTTTGAAAAACAATCTTGCAGAAATCGGCTTTGCATTGAATGACGGGATTTTTGCGCTCAAAACTCTGCGGCACGGTTCGGATGAACAATTTGCCTGCGGCAATGTGCCTTTGTGGAAAATCGAATTGCTTGACCGTGACGGCGGAATTACTGAATTGATTTCCGACAGCATGCCGGAAACTGAATTTTTGGACCGCACACTTTTTATGCGGTGGCTTTGCGGAGAGTACTGCCGGGTGACGGTGAGCGTGGAAAAATCCGGAGAAGATGCTTTTAAATTGCGTATTGCCGTTGATCAGCTTGCCGGCAGCTGTTCGGTGCGGGAAGTGCATTTCCCGCATTTTGTATGGCAGTTGACCGATGGTGAGGCGTGTAAACTTATTCTGCCGGAGGATGCCGGTACGGTTTATCCGGATCCGCTGAAAACTCTTGAGATCGGAAAAAGTCATTTATTTGTTCCGCGTCTGCAATCCCGGCATTATCCCCATGGAAACTTTTGTATGCAGTTTTTTGCGCTGGAAAAAAATGGCATTCTTGCCTATTGCGGCGCGCACGATCCGGCGGCTTTGGTAAAGGCATTCTGTCTGGGATGCGATCGGGAAAATAAAGTTCTGACGGTTTCACCTCATTGGCATTGTCCCGATACACCGGGCGTGGAAGTGAAAAGTTTCCCGTGGGTATTGGCATTGAATGACGGTGACTGGTTCGATGCGGCACAGCGTTACCGTAAATTTGCTCTGACAGCTCCCTGGACGGCGAATGGTGCATTGGAACACGGTAAAAAAAGTCCGCAGTGGCTGCTGGAGACGCCCATGATTCCGTTGCGTATGCACCGGGGCGTGGGACATCAGGCCGAAGATTTGATCGCTGATGCCGAATATTTCGGTGTGCCGCAAATGATCCATTACTATATGTCACAAAAGGCCTCTTTTGACAGTAATCTGCCGTTCTTCTTTCCAGTGGTTCCGGATTTTCATTCTGAATTGAAAAAATTGAAAGATGCCGGCATCAAAGTGATTCCCTATCTCAACTTTTTCTCTGCCGATATGAATCAGCCGGATTGGGATTATCTGAAAGATTCTGCCGTGCAGATCAATGAAAAAGGCGACATCCATGCGCAGGAATGGTCGTGTAACGGGCATGTGCTGGTTGAGATGTGTCCGTCATCTCCGTGCTGGCGCAGAATCACTTCACTGGTCGGCATGCGGATGCTGGAAACCGATGTCGCCGGAGTTTATTTCGATGAAATAGGCATGAGTCCGGCATACACATGCTGTGCCGGAAACCATGGCCATATACCGGGAGATCCGGAACAATTCTGTGCCTCGTGGAATACCCTGATCGGCGGTATGAAAGCAGAAACCGCTGAATTCAAGGATGTTCCGGTTTTCGCCAGCGAGGGCGGCGGAGAACCGTTGATGGGCAATGTGGATACGTTGTTGGTGGGTAATAACAATTCACCGTACACCAAGCCGCTTTTCTCAGCAGTATACCATGATTATGTGATGTGTTACGGCCGCTATACTTTTGCGCAGGAATTGGATGATCCCGCCTTTGCCGGGGCTATAGAGAGCAAGCATGCCGAACAATTTGTAATGGGCATGCAATTCGGCTGGTCGCGCATTCCGTGGAGCGTGATCCGTACGGCGGCACCGCATATAGCTGAATTTGTCCGGGATATGACTCTGGCCTGGAGCGACCACAGCATCTATCTTGCTGCCGGTAAGATGCTCCGTCCCCTGACCCTTGACGTGCCGGAGAAAAAAGTACGCTGGGCACGGGCATGGAATGATATGACAGGCACGGAATTTACGATGCCCGCAGTACTCAATTCCGTTTGGCAGTGTGACAATGCATCCATCGCCGTGGTACTGGTCAACATCAGTGATTGCGAACAGAAGTTTGAAGTGGTCATGCCCAGTATCCAAATGGGTGACAAGGTATCTTCCGGCAGCGGTGCGGCAAATTACCGTTATCCTCTGCCGCAGGCATCACAGGCGTTTCAGTACAACTATCACAACGGCCGGCAGCCGCGTATCGTGCCGGGCGGCGATTCAACCAATGGTTTCCATATAAACATGCCGCCCCGCACCACGGCTGTTTTATTGATTTCCAGTGAAAAATGTTATGGTGTGCATCAATAACCCCAACACACAAAAAGGAAGGGAAAGAAAAATGAAAAAAATGCAATCCATTTTACTCCGTCATGCCGGAGTAAAACAGTTCTGTTTTACTCTTATTGAACTGCTCGTAGTCATTGCGATTATCGCCATATTGGCGGGAATGCTGCTTCCGGCATTGAATTCTGCCCGTGAGCGCGCCCGTACTGCCAGCTGTGTGAACAACCTCAAACAAATCGGTACAGGTTTGTTGATGTACACCGATGACAACAATGGAGGCCAGCCGACAAACTGGGTGAGCTTTGATGCTTCCGGAATGAATAGAAGTGCGTACGCTAACATAACTCCCTACATCGGAATCACACCGCAATACAATGCCGAGATACACTCTTTGAAAAATGCTTTTGTCTGTTTAATTTACTAAAACCCAAACTTATGTCTCGAT
>JAFVPG010000171.1 GCA_017505415.1 Lentisphaeria bacterium
GGACTTTTTCTCATCACACAGCAAAAAGAATTTGTATTTATCAAGGAACATAAAAAACGCTTTTTCAAAGAAAAAATACAATAATCAACATTTTCCGGCAATTTTGGCAGCGGCACGCAAGCCGTCAATAGCTCCTGACATTATGCCTCCGGCATAACCTGCACCCTCACCGCAAATGTAAAGATTTTTTATACCGCTTTCAAGAGTTTCAGCATTCCTGACAAAACGGATTGGACTTGAAACACAACTTTCTATACCTGCAAACTGACCGCAATCAATAAAAAATGGACACTTTTTCTGAAAATTCAATAATGCACGCCGCAAAGAATTACGCAAATCTTCAGAAAAAATCAAATCAAGTCTTGCCGCTCTGACTCCGGTTTGGCTTGAACTTTCACGATAAATCAACTCTTCTCTGCCATTCAGAAAACCTGCCGCACTCTGTGCCGGCAAAGTGTAATCTCCGCCGCCTGCCTCAAATGCAGCTCTCTCATAACTCTGCAAAAATCCGTATGCACAAGCCGCATCAGGAAAATTTTTACCATCTATCGACATTATCAGACATGAATTTGCAAATTTGCCGCTTCTGGCATGCAGACTCATTCCATTGCTGGTCAGAGAATTGCGCCATGCGGACGCCATCACAAGTTCTCCCCCCGGACACATACAGAATGTACTGACACCTTTGATATTCATGCGTTCATCGCCCTGCGACACAAAATTATACTCAGCACTGCCGAGCGATAACGGTCGCTGTTTCAAATGATACTGCTGACGGTCAATAAGATTTTGCGGATGTTCTATACGGCAGCCGATTTGAAAGCCTTTAAGTTCATACGGGACTCTCTGCCGTATCATCTCCATCGTCAATGCTCTGCCGCCAAGACCGTGCGCCACAAGTACGGCACTGCCATAAATTTTTTCATTACCGGCGGTAAGTACACCAACTGCAGTTCCATTTTCAATCAAAAGAGACTTTACTTCAGTTCCGAAAAGAAAATCTCCTCCGCAACTCTCAATCTTGCGGCGCATTGATTCAGCAACCTTCGGCAATACATCCGAACCTATATGAGGACGTTTGAGATATATTGTATCTTCACTCGCGCCATGGTCGACAAAAGTTTTCAGAATAAAATCACTGTTTGCATCTTTAGTACGGGTAAAAAGTTTCCCGTCAGAAAAAGTACCTGCTCCACCTTCACCGATAAGCAGATTGCTCTCCTCGTCAAGCTCTCTTGTCTGCAAAAATTTCTGCCAGTCACGATTCCTTTCATCAACTTTTTTACCGCGGTCAAGCACTATAACTTTGAATCCGGCTTCAGCAAGTCCCAATGCTGCAAAGATTCCGGCAGGCCCGGTTCCTACAATTATCACCGGAGAATCATTACTGACATTTTGGGAAATATTGAGTTCAGGTTTATATTTTTTATTCACCGTTTCAATATCAACAGAAGAAATTTTCAAACCTGCTTTTCCAACGGCAATATCAATCTCGCTTTCCACAAAAACAGAATAAACTATGTACGGTTTTGAACGGCGGCTGTCAATGCTTTTACTTTTTATCAGACATTGCTTGAGATAATTTTCGTCAACTTTAATAATTCTGCTCAACAATTTTTTAATCACACTGTCAGGATTTGCAGGTGCCCTGACCGCATCGATTTCCAAGCCTTCGACCAGAAACCACATCTCTTAATTGCCTCCGCCCATAAGGACTTTGTAATATCCATACACAATAAAACCGACCGTCGGAGCAAGTCCGGCAAAAACCGGATTAAACACACCCTGCTTGCCAAACAGCAAAAACAGATTGGCACAAATAATATAACCGATTATCAACGCAACAGCTGTCATAATTGAAGTCATAACCCCTGAACGCTCGTTTTTCGTCACTACCGGGATACCAATAAAAACAGCCAGAAAACATGCCCAGGGGAATGCCAGACGATAAAAGAACAACGTTGTATAAACATTTTTCATACGTTCAGACATATTTTCCGTACTGTGCAGAATGTCCCAAATCACCCAGCTCGGCAAATCTTCCTCATCTTTGATTGCATAAAGAATATCTTCCTGATTTTCAGGAATATCCTTTTCACTGTAAATAACCTCTTTCAGACGTATCGGGCGATAAGGCATCAAGCCATCTGCAGTATAATCAGTTCTGACTGCATCTGTGAATTTCCACCCTTTTCCGGCGATAAATTCTGCACGGTCTATATTCAAATCATATTCCAGAGTACCATCTTTGCGGTAATGTTTGAAAATCACGTTATGGTGAAATGATTTCTCCTCAAAAATACGGAAAAACCACGCACGTTCACCATCTGTACTGCGGTACACAAGCATTTTCTGCTGGGGAGCTTTTTTGTTTTTGGCATACGCCATAACCAGAGCCGCCTCATGTTCGGTATAGGGAATCAATGCTTCATTAAAATATATATTCACCAATGATACCAGAAATCCGATTACCATTATCGGAACTCCGCAACGGAAAAGAGAAACGCCGGAAGCACGCATCGCTGTAACTTCAAGATTTTTGCCGAATGCCGCCATAGTCCAAATCGTTCCAAGCAGCATGGAAATAGGCAGAATAAAACGTATATTTCCGGGAAGACGCAACAAAAAATATGAACAAGTCTGACTGATAGAAGCATTTGCATCCAGAAAGTCACTCAAACTGTCAAAAACATCTCCCATAATGAAGCCGAGTACAAATACCAGAAGCAGAATACTCCACTTGATAAGAAACTCACGCATAATATACCAGTCAAGAGTAAACAATATCCCCCAACGGCGCGGCACTGCTTCAAGTTCTTTGAACTCTTTACGGGATACGACATCCTTGCCGATAAATGTTTCTTTCAGAAATTTTAATATTTTTGCTGTCAATTCAACTTTCTCCATTCTCAAGGAAATATAACTGTTCCTCGGATTTTTACAAATTTTTTAACAAAAAAATCATTTCCCGACACTGATTTCACGTTCAGTATCCGACAAATGGTTGATATTTATTATCAAAGTATCTGCTCCAAGAATATCCTCTATGCGTTCCGGCCACTCAACCAGCGCATAAGCATTGCCATCATTCAAATATTCATCAACTGCAAATGCCAGAGCATCACGGGAGTTTTTTATGCGGTAAAGATCAAGATGATAAAAATATCCTCCGTCATCAAGCAGATATTCCTGTATGATCGTATAAGTCGGACTGCTGACAGTCTCTTTGACTCCTATAGCTTTGGCAAATGCCCGTGAAAACACAGTTTTTCCTGCGCCGAGATCACCGTAAAGAGCAATAACTGTCCCCCTCGGAAGTTTACTTGCAAGTTCCTGTGCCAATTTTGCAGTATCATTCTCACTTCTGCTTATGATTTTAAAATTTTCCATATTCAAACCTTATTTCCCGAAATATTTTTCTATTGCTGAAAAAATTGTTTGCGGCTCTTCCATTCTGCCGGAACCGCCGGCTCCGCAAGCCACATGTCCATCAGCCGGACCGCAGAAATTAACTCTGTTTTCTTTCAATACAGTTACATTTTTCTGCACAAAAACATTATTCCACATCGCAGGATTCATTGCCGGAGCAACCATTATTTTGTCAGTTTCCATACAAATTGCAAGCGTGGAAAGCGCATCATCTGCAATACCATTGGCTATCTTGCCGATAATATTGGCAGTAGCAGGCACAATAACCAGCAAATCTGCCCAATCCGCCCATGCGACATGACCGGGACGCCACACCTCCCTGTTCCAGAGCGAAGTCATAACTTCATTACGGGACAATGTTTTGAATGTCAGAGGCGTGACAAACTCCTGCGAATTTTCAGACATCACAACTTTGACCTCATAACCATTCTGCACAAGCATACTGCAAAGTGCTGCACTTTTATATGCGGCGATTCCACCGGTGATACCGAGGACAATATGTTTTTTTTCTGATTCAGCCATTGTTCACCTCAACGTTTTTTGACGGCGCATGAAAAATTCTTTATGAGCTGATAAAGTTTTTCTGCGGCAATATCCGCATCATCATTAACTATCAGCCAGCTGTATTTCTGCCAGAAAGAAAGCTCATGAGCAGCCTTGCCGAGACGCAAAGTTATCTGTTCTTCACTGTCTGTGGCCCGTGAACGCAAACGCCGTTCAAGTTCCTCCATTGAAGGCGGAACGATAAAAATAAACTCGACCTCTTTTGCCAGCATGGGATCAGATGCAGCTTTGTCCATGATCTGCAATGCCCCCTGAACATCAATATCAAGCACAACATTTTCACCATTTTCTGCAATGCTCATAACCTCGCTCTTGAGAGTTCCGTAACAATTGGCAAAAACCTCCGCACTTTCAATAAAATCTCC
>JAFVPG010000172.1 GCA_017505415.1 Lentisphaeria bacterium
AAGTAGTAAAATATTCAGGACTGCACATTGCAATAGTTCTGCCGCCGACATTTTTCGGCAAACCGGCATTAGGCTGAACAATGACCGGATAAGGTGAAATTTTCACCACTTTCTCAAAAGCAAGCAGCATTTCATCCGGCCCAAGCCCGCAATTCATCCCGAAAGCTGTCGGGAGATATTCCGCTTCCTTCAGCAATGCGAAAAGATTTTCAGCAGCAGTGCCGTCCTTCAAATCGCCGTCAACATTAAAAACACAGCTCAAAACATACGGAAATTCTCCAACTTCTGCAACTGCACGCAAAACTCTTTTGACATCATTCAAATTACTTAAAGTTTCAAAAATTATAAAATCAGCTTCCGCTTCAAGCAATACTCCGGTCTGCTCAACAAGCATGGCAACAGCTTCGGTATCATTTTCAATATCAACCGGACCGACAGAACCGGCAACCATGAGAGCATCTCCTGCGACCTTGCGGGCAAGATTGACTGAAGCTGCATTTATCTCTTTGACCTTGTCCCCCAAACCAAATTTACTCAAATTTGCAAAATTCGCACCATAGGAGTTGGTCGTAAGTACTTCCGCTCCTGCATTTTTGTATGCAGTATGAATCTCCTGAACAACTTTCGGCGCAGATAAACACAGATTTTCATAAGAAACATTGACGAAAAAATTGCGCTTGTACAACTCTGTTCCCATCGCACCGTCAAAAATCACAGTCTTGAAACTCAATCGTTCCTGTAAAATATTTTTCATAATATCTCCACTTATTCATAAACATATAATGATAATTAATTTACAGTTTTTTCCGCAAAATACAAGTATTAAAAGAATTTTTTATTATTGTTCAGTCAGAGATTTTGCATATTCGGCAAGGGAATTGTCTCTGGCACCGCAGATCACGGCGACATCACCGACCTGCAATTTGGAACGGAAAAACTCCGTGAGTTCATCACGGGAACTTACATAAATAAAATGATTTTTCTTTTTCAGATTTTTTTGCCAGCTTTCAACAACTTCCTTTGAACTTGGCTTGAACGAAGTTGTCCCGCCTGCATAAAAAGGTTCTGCCATGATGAAAAATTCATTGCTTTTCAAATTTTCGTCAAGTTGAGAGCCGAGTTCATCACGCATGAAACCGAGCGGACCGTAACCGTGCGGCTGGAAAAAAATATAAATATTGTTGGAGGCACGTTCTTCGGCACTTTTCAGACAAGAGATGATCTTTTCCGGATTATGGGCGTAATCGTCAAAAACATACGCCCCTTCACGGGTCAGACCTGCAAAATCGAAACGCCGGAAAACTCCGCTGAAATTTTCCAATCCGGCAAGAATGTCTTCATTTGCTATTTCCAGCAGTTGAAGCATAGCAAAAATTGCAAGCGCATTAAGTGCATTGTGTCTGCCCCAAATCGGCATTACAAGTTCATATTTATTGCAGAAAGAGACATGCAGTTCACGGCGGCGGACAGCTTCATCATGAAACATGCCGTATGCTTTGAAAATCGACTCTTCACCGAGATTTGAAGAAAAATTCTGCTGATTTGCAATAGCGACATCTTCAACTTCATAACTGCTGAGATACAAACCCTGCTGCAAATCCCCGTCTTCAAAAACGGTTATTTTCTGCGGAAATTCAACAAAAGGCAATATTTCATCGTAAACACTTCGGGCTACAACTGCACCTTTTTGAGCATTATTAACAAAAGTGCCGAAAACTTCTGCAAGTTCCTCTTTGCTGTAATGATCAGTCCCCATATTGAGTACAACCGCATAATCCGGAGTGTAATTGATCAGACTTTTATCGCTTTCATCCGCCTCAAATACGAAAACTGAACCGTCTCCCTTGCGGAAATTACCGACATTTTCAGGAGATTGAAACCGCTTGATAATTGCTCCATTCAAACAGTCAACATCAATATTGCAATTCAATAAAGTTTCTGCCAGATACGCAGTTACAGAACTTTTGCCGCAGCTTCCAGAAACTGCAATGGAAGTCTTGAAAGAGCTTTCAAGAATAATTTTCTGCAGGGCTTCTGCACGATGCAGTCTGCGTACAGTTTCCGGCAGGACGGCAAAATCAGGATTATCATGTTCGATGGCAGAAGAATAGACCACAAAATCACTTTTCTCCACTTCATAAAATGAACCGTCCTGCGGATAAATACGGATACCCTGTTTTCTGAGCGGAGCAAGAATCCGTTGATTTTCCGGTTTGTCTGCGCCTCTGTCACTGCCTGAAACTTCATATCCCATGGCATGATACATCGAGCTTAAACCGCTCATGCCGATGCCGCCGATGCCGATAAAATGTATTTTCATATTATTTCCCCTTCTTTTCTTCTTTGACTACAGTAGGCGCAATATTGAGATATTTCAAGGTCCTTTCTGCAATAGCACGGAAAACAGGACCGGAAACTGTTCCTCCATAGTAACTTCTACCTTTTGGCGCATCAACAGTCACCAACAGTACAAAAGCAGGATCATGAGCCGGAACAAAACCGACAAATGATGCAAAATACTGTCTTGAATACCCCCCTGCGGAATATTTGCGGCTGGTTCCGGTTTTGCCTGCAACTTCGTAACCTTTGACCGCAGCCTGTCTGGCAGTACCGCCCGGACCTGTGACCTGAGCCATCATAGTAACTATTTTGTCCCATGTCTCCGGATTTTTGAAAACCTGTACCGGCGGTTCATACGGCATTACTGTAACTTCTTTGGTTTCAGTATCTTCTATGCGGTCGATCAGGCGGATTTTACGCAAGTTGCCGTGGTCGGCGAGCGCACCGTATGCACGTACCATTTGTATCGGAGTAACGTTTAGAGCATATCCCATCGGGACACGTGAGATTGTCAAACCGTCCCATTTTGAGGGATGATTCAGGATGCCGTTTGATTCGGGGGAGAGCGGAATTCCGGTTTTCTGACCGAATCCGAATTTACGCAAATTATTATAAACGTTATTTGCTCCCATCATGATACCGATTTTTGCAGTACCGATATTGCTGGATTGTTTAATTACTTCAGTGACAGAAACTTTTCCGATTCGGTGGGAATCTGTCAGCGGTTTGCCGCGGTATATCCAGTAGCCGTTTTCACAATCAATTATGGTATCCGGGGTGACAATATTGTTGTCAACGGCAAAAGCAACGGAAAAAGGTTTGATAATGGAGCCGGGTTCCATTACATCTGCTATGATACGGGGGCGGGTGCTTTCGGCGGTTATGGTTTTGCGGTTATTGGGGTCAAAAGTCGGACGCTGTGCCATTGCCCAGATATTACCGGTTTTCGGGTCGAGGAGTACGGCATAAACGGCCTTTGCTTTCCATTCGACAAATGCTTTTTCTATTTCATCTTCAACGATTGCCTGAATAGGTTCACGGATAGTGAGATAGACATTTTTGCCATCTTTTACAGAGAGATCCTCGGAGAGACCGTGAATAAGTTTTCTGCCGTCACGGCTGATTTCAACGAGGGCTTTGGCGGATTCCGGACTGAGATATTTCTCCATTGCTTTTTCGATACCGAAACTCGGAGTTTCTCTGCCGTTATTGTAGATGGTGAAACCGAGGATGGGAGCAAGCATTGAACCTTTCGGGTAATAACGCTTGTAGGCGTGTTCAAAGTAAAGCCCTTTTATATTCTGTTCATCAATTATTTTTTCAAGTTCTGCTTTCTGCGAGAGTGAAAGTTCACGGCTGAGCGGAATATAGGGAGCTTTCCGCAACTGTAGATTGCCGTTTGAATCCCGTTTTTCTTTGCCATTGCGGTCACGGACAATAATTTTTCGGCGGATTTTTTTCAATACGCCATTGTAATCCATCTGCAGTTTATCGGCACATAAACGGGCGGCTTTCTGTTCATGTTCCGCAATTTCCATGTGAGTGGCATCAGCGATAAGGCGCACATACGGGTGATTGGCGATGAGAGTGAATTTGTCATTGCTGAAAATTTCACCTCTTTTGCCGTCGCGTTTCAAAGTGGCAGTATATGTTCTTTTGGCAAGCAGCAGATATTTTTCATGTTCAGTGATTTGGAGATGATACAAACCGCATATTATGTATATCAGACATGGAATCATGATAGCGAAAACGCTCAAGAGAATACGGAATTTTATTTTTTCATTACTGCTGAGCATTTTGAGTTTTCCTCAATCAATGCCGAGTCACATGAGGTTCGGCATCAGCCACATCACGCCGGTAATTTGAATGTTCCGGATTTTGCAGAGTTTCACCGACATCAGCCAGTGAGCTGCCGGATAAGTTGCCGTCATTCAGAGATATTTTTTTGATTTGAGAGTGATCTGCCTCCCGCAGTTTCAGATTGAATCTGGCGATCTGGCGATCTATCATACTGCGTGAGCTGGCATTTTCGTAACTGTTCTGCAAACTTTTTATTTCACGGTCGATATTTTCTATTTTCCGGGTGATTTTTGTATTATCCCGTTCAATGTTCTGAATTTGCTGATTGAGATAAATATATGAATTGGCGACGGCAAAAACGGCAAGCAGAAACATGATCAATTTAAGGATTATTCTGCAATAAATGCTCCAGTCAGAATGCTCCTTGATCTGTTTTTTCTGCATCTTCATTTGTGTTGTTTGAATATTCATAATGATTCAAACTCCGTCATATCAAGTTTTATATCTTTTATTTTCCGTATTGCACGCAATTTTGCGCAGCAGCTTCTTTTGTTTTCCGCCAATTCCTGCGGAGTCGCAACGAGAACACCTCTTGTCAGGATTTCACCTTCGGGAGTGTGGTTGCAGACACACATCGGGAATGACGGCGGACACAGACAGCCGGTACTTAAACGCTTGAAAAAACGCTTCACTATCCTGTCCTCCAGAGAATGAAAACTTATAACGATGAGAACACCACCATTTTTCAGCACGTTAAACGCACCGGCAAGACCTTTTTTCAACTCTCCGAGTTCATCGTTGACTTCGATCCGCAACGCCTGAAAAACAAGCGTCGGCGACGGCAGTTCCCCCGGACGTGATTTGCCGAGAACCCTGTCGCAAAAATCAACAAGATCTGCTGTTGTTGAAAAAAGCTTTTTTTCACGCTCTTCAACGACCCGGCGGGCAAGTTTTTTTGCCTGCTTGAGTTCGCCGTATTCTTTGAAAATGCGGATAAGATCCGCCTCTTCATACTGATTGAGGATCCTGCTCGCAGTCAGAGGACTCCGTCTGTCCATGCGCATGTCAAGAGGGCCATCCATGCGCCATGAAAAACCTCTTGCGGCATCGTCCAGCTGCGGACTTGAAACTCCGATGTCCAGCAAAACTGCATCGACATTGCCGCTCCATGATTCATCTTCTGCGATTTTCTCCATATCTGAAAAAACCCCGTGATGCAGTATCACACGGTCATTATATGCTTTCAAACGTTCAGCAGCACGTCCTATCGCTTGTATATCTCTATCAATTCCAATCACTTGCAACTGCGGACAACTTTGAAGTGCATTCAATGTATGTCCTCCATTGCCCAGAGTGCCGTCAATCATTTTTGCAGCATTGCCATTGAATTTCAAAAATTGTGCAACTTCCTGCGGCAGAACTGAATAATGCTCCAAATCCTCTGCCATCAGAGACCTCCGGAGAAGTCAAACTTATTTACAGATTCACTGATTTTCTGAAATTCATCAAGGTAGGCATCATCACCGAGATTTTCAGCGGACTGCCAACTTTCGATTGAACAGAGTTTTATATGAGTCAATGCACCAATCATTTTCAACTGACCGGCAACGCCGATGGATTCAAGCATATTTCTGTCCAGCTTGATTCTGCCCTGTTTGTCACAGCGGCAGTCTCTGGCCCTGGAACCGATGCGGGCAAGTGCCGCCTGCAATTCACGGTTGGCAAGCGAAAGTTTACCGGCTTTGAGCAGAAATTCTCTGAACGTTGAATACGGGAAAAGCAGCAAATCATTATCTCTTCCGGGCAGCAGGATCAAGCGGGTTTCGTCATGCTGACGCCACTCGCTCGGAATTGCGATCCTCCACTGTGAATCGAGCGTGCGCTCATATTCACCGAAGAAAAATGTTTCATTATCAATGATTTGCGGATTTTCCATACCTTAATTCACCTAAATTCCCCTTTTCTCCCCTATTATACTACCATAAGGCACTTTTCGCAAGTTTTTTTTAAAAAAAAATTGACTTTTTTTTATAACTGACGATTAAAAAAGCGAATGCTCCCGGAAAAAATGTATCAATGACGTTTTATTTGACAGCATCCCTTCTCCGAAAAAGCCGCAAAAAGAGTTGCACATCGTACCATCTCTCCCACTTATAAAAGCTTTTATTGAAGTCTCTGTACTAAACTCAGTCAATATTCAGTACAGAGCCCAAAACAACTGAGGAGGCAATGTTTTTTCAACAAGCAAAAGACAATAGAGGTAATTTCAAAAGTAATTCAAAAGGTTGTGTACTAAACATTGACTGATAATTTGAAAAAAATGAGGGGTTTGGGGTATAGTGAATTGCGATAGCAATGAGCGACAATACCCCA
>JAFVPG010000173.1 GCA_017505415.1 Lentisphaeria bacterium
CCGTTGTTTGAAGCCCGATGCAGTTACGGCGCCATCTGCGATTATTTACAATATTTTCGCAGACGGCTTACCCTTCGCCGCTTAAGGCGGCTCGCCCCTCATCGGACTCGCTTCGCTCGCCTACGCCGGGCGTTCCACCCGCCTTTGTATTACGCAAAGCGTTGACTTTCCCTTTAATTTTGCTACTTACCCAATAGCAAATACAAAATGGAAACGTGTTTCCCTCGCTTCGGTTAACCTCGCTGCTCGGCAGGTTAAAAGGGGTGGACACCCCTGCCATCGCTTACTTCGCTTCGCTCGTAACCGCTTCAGACCTCGCGGCGCTAACCGCGCTATTGTTACTCCGGGCTGGCTTATATACTTTATTCAAAAAGTACCCTTTTCTTTTTTGAAAAGGTGGAGGGTTTTAGGGAGGCGGAAAAATCTTTTTTGCTTTTAATCAAGAAAAAAGTTTTTCCGCTTCCCTAAATAACTTCCGATAAACAATATTCTGTCACACACTATATTATAAACAATAAATTGTAAAAAAGCAATAGCTGTTCTCATGAAATATACGACAACAAATAGTAAAAAAGCGACACTGCCGATTTTTAAACTCTATGCAAACAAACAATCCTTATTTTAATTTTTCTATAACTATGCGATCAACATAAATACGGCTTTTGCCGTCAGCGCTCTGTGTTCCGAATTCAGGGCCTTCAAATTTGACATGCACATACGCCGCCGCTCTGAACTGCCGAGTCCGCAAATGTTCAAGCCGCGCCTGAAATGTCCATGCTCTGCTGACATAAACATAGCTGTATTTATTCAAATTTGCCTCTCCGATTTTTATCCAATGATATTTGTTATCTTTCGGAATATCTTTGAGATTCAGAGTTTTGCAAACAGTTTCTGCTGTCTGCAAATTGTAAATACCACTCTCAAAGGGCAGTTCATAACCGCTTTTTTTGGGGACTTCCGCCATAATTGCCGCCCCGTCAATAGCATCTTTGTCTTTGACGACACGCATATTTTTATCATAAGGAACCATTGTTGCGCAATGGAAAGCCATTATATCTCTCCCCTTGAACTCTTCCGGAACGGAAACTTTTCCCGGCAGATTTGCGATAAAATTGCACTCCTGTTCAATAACTCTGTCAAGAGCTTTATAAACAGGATCATTTTTGAGCGACTGCAATCTTTTTATTATCGACTGGCGTGTTAAAGGAAATTTCTTGCCGGGATTCTGCTTCTGCCATTCCGCTTCATAGTCACCGAAAAATCTGCCGGTAACAACATCTATTCCCATACCTGCACGACGGACACGGCGGAGAAGTTCTTTATCCCCTTTGACTTTCTGTTCGGCAATGTCAAGCACTGCACGGCAATTTATCACTGCTTTCAAATCAACATAACGGAAATCATCAGGCACGCTGAACCAGCTGATATACGCTTTATTCCTGATTGCGGCATTATTTAAAAGTTCACGGTAACGGCGGATATACTTGCCTGCCGCTCCATAATAACCATTGTAAAAAGTATCAAGCAACTTTTTGAAATCAGCATCTGGATTTTCCATAAGTTTGGCTTTCAGCCAGATTTTCAGAGCATACATATCCGCATTGGCACCATTCTCATGCTCCCAGAAAATACCGCCGACTTTATTATCGTGGTATGTTTTGAAAAGTTTCTGATAATGAAACTCTCCCGGAAACGGAAAATAAGAATTTACATTGTAGGTAATGTCATAATCCCAGATAAAAAGAGTATCGGTACTTTTCGCCCATGATTTAAGTGCATTGAGATAAGTACGGTTTTCCGGAGCAGTGATACATCCGGTCTGATTGGTTGAAGTATCACAGAATTTGGGAATGACATTTTTTCTTGCCCGCACACCGCCAAGAGGTGCAGGTTCATTATAAAAATAGGCAAGAGTGGTAAGATAAATGTAAGGATATTCCTTTTCAATCGCTTCAGCAAGATAATTTACAAAATTCAGCAGATTTCCGGAATGACCATATTTAGTATAAGCCTCTTTGCACGGCGGACAACTGCAAAAACTGTGGTCATCATTCATTGAAATTTCATACAAAGCCGGTGCGGAAAGACCTTTCTCTTTCGCTTTAGCAATATCAGATTTAATATATGCACGAAGTTTGTCCAGCATGATTTTGCGGACTTCAGGATTGGTCATACAGAGCTGACTGCGCTTAAAAAGTTTTCTTTTCCCATTGACCATTGCAAAATATTCCGGATGATCCTTGTATTTATCAGACGGCAAATACAGACGGAAAGTATGACAGTGATTCGGCGAACCGTAAGTCACACTGCCGCCATAAGCAACAGACATCGGATATACACCGCTGCGGTTGAGACGGTTGCGGGCAAAAAATCTGCCGTTGTCAACTTTCTCATCAGTACGATAAATGTCACGATAGAAAAAAGCAGGTTTCCCGCTGACTTTTATTTTATCAAGAACTATATCAGATTTTTCAGGCACAGTCTCTTCATACGGTGTCCACCAGTGAACTCCGCAGAAATCTTCAAGAAAATGGTAAACTCCATACAAAACTCCACGTTCACCGCCATTGATATTCAAAGTCTCTCCGTCATTGAAAATCTCCCATTCTTCAGTATCAAGATTGCGTTTTTTGTTTTGATTAAGAGCTATTTTCTTTATTGTTTTTCCTTCAATAACGAATTTATTTTTGATAATTTTTCCGAGATAATTTTCCAATTCTTCTGCAGCAGTTGCTTCCGACGGCATTGGCTTGGCAGGAAGAGAAACTGTAAATTTATTATCTGCTGCATCTTTCAACACAATACGGAAATTTTTCAACTTGAAAACAGTCGGAACTTTCGGATAACTTACCGGATCAAAACGCAGCTGCAAAATATTTCCGTTGAAATTTGCATGACGGCTCAAATCCAATTCATAAGACTGCCACTTGTCCGGAGCTTTCAAATCGAAAATAACATAACACTGTGAAACAAAAGCATTGAATTTGTCATTTTTCCAGAAAAATTGTCCTTTCATCGGCTTCTGCGGTGGGACTGACATATCAAAAGCAATACATTTTATATCACTTGCTTTTACCTTTTCCTTGAGCGGCACAGCTATCATAAATGGGTCTGCACCATTGATTTCAGCAGTCAAAATGCCATCTTTCCAGACAGTTTTACCAATATTTTTATAACGTTCCCACTCTTTTTCACCAAAAACTATCTCTTTGGCAGAGAGTACAAAAGCTGACAGCATAAACAATAAAATAATTCTATTCATCACAAATCACGGCTCCAGTACAGATTAAATGCTTCCGTTGCAACCTTGTCAGAATAGGGCATGACACGCATAAATTCACTGTGACCGTCAACATAGATAACATTGCCGCCGCCTTTAACATGCCGTGTTGAAACATTGCCGCCGCCGCTGGCACCGCCCTGATACGCATAAAGTTTATGTTCAACCAGATCCAGACGTGATGAAGGCTGATTTATCTGCGGACGTTTGGGAATGACAGAAGAAGCATTTGCCCATTTGGGATGCACTTTCTGACTTATGGCATAGTCATAAGAATCACTGACACCGACATTTACCCACCCATTATTGGCACTGCGGCGTGTTTCAGAAGGACAGGCAAAAGTATTGAGAAAAACATTATCCCCGTCACGGACGACAGAGCCGGTCGATTTGATATACTCACTGAACCAGAGAATCTGTCCCCATGTATAATTGGAACTTCCGTATGCCATAGCAAAAGGAATACAAATATCATCATGATCGCTTTCATAGAAAAATATTCCCTGTGAAATCGTACGCATATTATTCATGCAGGTCGTCTGTTTGGCTTTTTCTCTTGCTTTTCCGAGAGCGGGCAGCAGCATACCGGCAAGAATTGCGATGATGGCAATTACAACAAGAAGTTCAATCAGAGTAAATGTCTTTTTCATTCTTCTTCCTTTCTTTTAATCAATTATCATTCAACAAGTTAAAAGTCACAAAGCATATACTGTACTAACTGCTTTTTTCACTCTGTATTCCTATTATACCTTATACTTCATGAAATGTCAATATTAATAAAACAAAATAAAACGACAACAAATAGTAAAAAAGCGACAAAACAAAAAAAAAGATTTGATTTTTTTATGAAAGTGTATTATACTGTGAAAGTAACTGCAAAGGAGAGTTATGACAAACTTTGATGACATTGAAATAAATGATTCCCTGACGATTTATTTTGAAACGCTGCGTTTCTTTAAAATCGCCAAACATCTCCTGTATCTAAAACGTTTTCAAATTTACCGCCGTGAATTCTGGAACAACGTTTCAGAACATACACACCCCTATTTTGAACTGCTCATCCCGCTGAAAGGCGGCGTGCAGTATTCTGTTCTGAACAATCCCATCCCCATCGACAATGACCAGCAGTGCGTGATTTTCCTC
>JAFVPG010000174.1 GCA_017505415.1 Lentisphaeria bacterium
GATAAAAAATTTGCGGAAGAGAAAATGAAGCAAATCAATGAAGCATATAACTTCCTTACAACTCAGCATGAATTAAACCAGCAGAATGGTTATAAGGAAAATTCGCAAAAGGCTTATGTCCCCGAAAAAATTCACTTCCTTATAAAAGTTGTAGATATACCGCAGGGAAGCAGTCTGCCGCTTTGAGTTGGAACAGTCATTTCAGTTGAAACAAACTCACCTTTGCCGAATGCTTCGGAGAGCAGATTTTCAAGGACAATGGAAGAAAATCCGGGAGAATGACAGCTCAAAACCACAGAAAATGGCTTGTCATGGTCGATTATTTGATTGCAAATTGATAGAAGTTTGGGCAAATCTTCTTCAATTTTCCACACTTGACCGCTTGAGCCTCTGCCGAATGAGGGGGGATCGAGAGCGATCAGGTTGTATTTTGAATTTCTTCTGACTTCACGGTTGGTGAATTTGATTACGTCATCGACGATCCAGCGAATATTATCCGGCACTGTTTTTTCGTTGAGTTTGCGGATTTCACGGCCCCAGTCGACCATACCTTTTGCGGCATCGAGGTGGCATGCTGAACAGCCGCCTTGAGCCATAGCCATAGTTCCGAGACCGGAGTAACCGAAAAGGTTGAGTGCATTGACTTCGCGCAATCCGAGAACGTTTTTGATATTGCGGAAGTAATCCCAGTTGCGGTACTGTTCGGCAAAAAAGCCGAGATGACCGAATCCGGTCGGCTTTAAAAGCAGTTTAAATCCTGCATAATCGACGGTCCATTGTTCCGGCAGACGGTTGCGGTATGACCATTTTCCGGAACCGGAACTGTCACGGATATAAGTGGCATCGGCACACGCCCATTCTTTTTGGGGAAGTGACGGCTGCCAGAAAGCATTCAATGCGGGACGGATGATACGGTACGGACCGACTTGCTCCAATTTCTGTTTATTTCCGGAGTCAAGCACACGATATTCATTCAAATTCATATATTACCTTCTTCGACGGTGTAGTTATCGCCGGAATTAAAAACGATTTTACCTTTGCATACAGTCATGAGCGGACGGTTTGTTCCACGCTCAAAAATGGCGATGTCAGCACGTTGACGGGGGATTATTTTGCCTCTGTCAAAAAGTCCGACACTGGCGGCGGCATTTAATGAAACAGCCTGAGCCGCTTGCGTTTCAAGCAGATGTCCGTAACTCATCAGACAGTGCCATCCTGTATCAAGCAGAGTTGTAGTTCCAGCCAGAATACCGGCAGTATTTGAATAGCCGTCAGTTACCTGAATACTGGTCGGACCGATATGGTAAGAACCATTCGGCATACCTGCTGCCATAGTGCAGTCACTGATGCCGACGATTTTATTTTTTGGCTTACAACGGCATGCGAGATCGACCATTCGGGGATCGATATGTCTGCCGTCGATGATGAGTTCAACAGTGACACGGTTATCGGTCAGAGCTACATTGGTGAGAGACATTTCACGCTGATGCAGGGGAGGCATACCGTTAAAAAGGTGTGTACAGTGCCGCGCACCTGCATCAATGGCGCGCAGGGTATCATTTTCGCCGGCAATACTGTGTCCCATAGACGGCATGACACCATGTTCGCAAAGGGTTTCGATCAATGCTGTTGCATTTTCAAGTTCGGGAGCGAAAGTCATAAGTTTGACCGCTTTGCCGCCGCAGCTGAGCAATTCACGGGCAAAGCCGAGGTCAACATCAATAATGGAATTCTGATCCTGTGCGCCGGATTTGCAACGGTTTATGAATGGACCTTCAATATTGATACCGACACATTCTGCACCCGGCATCGGACGTTTTGCCGCTTCAACGAGGGCGGCAAGGTTTGCCAGCATTTTTTCCGGCGCATCTGATACAATAGTAGGGACAAAAGATGTAACACCTTTGCTTGCAAGCAGTAAGCTCATGTCTTCGAGCGTTTTCGGCGATTGCAGGACACCGGAGGAGTCAAATCCTCCGGCTCCGTGAATGTGAGTATCGACGAAACCTGCGGCAGCGTAGGCATTTTCAAACGCATAAACTGTCATTACAGAATCTTTGTTGAATGCTGACAGTCCTCCGATGGCGAGGATATGTTCGCCTTCGCACAGAATTGCGCTGTTTTCCAGTTTTGAAGGTGTCAGGATATAATCAAAGACGTACAGTTTGCGGTCTTTGCGATGAGTATTTTTCATTGGCGGCAAATAAATTACTGCATATCTTCAGCGGCGCCTTCGGCCTGGAGATCCTGAAGCATTTGTTTTGTATCGCCCTGTTGTGCAGTGGCTTCACCGCCGAGAGTATTGGTAACACCGGCGATCATGCCGCGGAGTCTGTCACTGAATGCTGTCAATACAAGCAATGCTGCAAGAGCCACGACAACGATGATGATAACATATTCGACAACAGCCTGACCTTTTTGATTTTTGAAGCGGATGACAGAACGTTTCTGGTTTTTCATTTTCATAGTAATACCTCCTTGTTTGACGATTCTTTTATTAAATATAAATTAGCATAACTTTTTCATTTCGCAAATATTACGGAGTAAATTATTTAATTTTTTTGCAGTTTGAAGATCATATCAAGTATTTTGCTCCGTATTACCCGCACAATGTCCAGCAGCTGATCTGCATCCGGAATATTGCTTTGGTGCAGCATGGCGGCAAAATCATTGACGTCGCTCAATGATCTTTTTGCCAGAGCAATCTGCATGGCATGCTCGCCCGATACGGCAAAAATCGTATCGGATATACGGGCAATGGCTTTGCTGCATTGACATAACAGCGGCAGATATACTTTTTCAAGTTCTACTGAATTATTGGCGGCAAAATATTCTGACAGAATGATACAGAGAGAATTCAGCATGCGTGGAATGTCATTGTAATCCAAATGGAAATCGAGTTCATTATAATCTATATCTTCCGGATCTTCTTCCGGGTCCCATGCGGGGGCGACATGGCGCAAATTGCCGTTATCTTCAATACTGCTGACTTTCACGTTTTCGTTTTTGGCGATGCGTTCAAAAATGGCTTCATTTTCTCCCGGAAGATCAATAAAGGCAGGCAGCTCGGCGAAGTAACTGGCAATACGTTCTTCGTCAAGTCTTATTTCCCGTTCAAATTTGAATTCATCGTTCACGCAAATGTTATCCTTTCAGGTTGGCTTTGATTGCGGCATTTTCAAGATCGTCAAGACTCGGCATGTCGCTCCAGAGTTTTTCGAGATTGTAATGTTCTCTGCACTCTTCAGACATGACATGAATTATGACGGTTCCGAAGTCGATCAGAATCCAGCTGCTCCATGCGTCACCATTGGTACGGAGCGGGCGGATGGCAAACTGTTCACGGACACGGCGTTCAATATTGTTGACGATTGCGCTGATATGCGGCATGGAGTTTGCGGTGCAGAGAATGAAATAATCGGCAGTTGTGGTGCGGTCTGCAACATTGAGCATAACGATATTTTCTGCAAGTTTTTCTTCTGCTTCATTACGGCAGAATTCAGCGAGTTCTGCGGCTGTTACGTTTTTTTTATTTTCTTCAGTCATATTTTCCTCAATAAAGTTTGTTTTCTTTTATGTATTTTAAAACTTCTTCTGTTATAAAGTTAGCGGTGTTTTCAGAATTTGCCAGTTTTTTTCTTAAAATTGTTGAAGATATTTCAAAAAAAGGTGCATTTATGACATTTTTTTGCATTTTTTCAGCCGCTTGGGTGCCGATGACAGAAGATAAAGCGGCAAAATCGCAATCTTCATTGCATCTGGGATAGATGATGAATCCGAATCTTTCCGCCAGTTCCTGCGGTTTGTGCCATGAGCTGAAATTTTTCAGACTGTCGCCGCCGATTACCATGAGAATGGTATCATCAGGATACAGCTGCTGAAAAGCATTGAGTACTTTCAAACTGTATGACGGTTCAAAACACCATTTTGATTCCATGTCTGAAACTTCAACATTTTCTATACCTTCAAATGCGATTTCTGCCATTTTCAGACGGTGGCAGTATGGTGTATTTACTTTCTTTTTGTGCGGTGGCTCCCATGCCGGGAGGACGATTATTTTGTCGGCATGTTTTCCGTCCAGTATGGCTTTGACGATTTCAATATGTCCGATGTGGACGGGATCAAATGTCCCGCCGAAAACTGCAATCCTCATAAAAAATTTCCTTTCCAGAGAAAATATAACCCTATTTGCAGGAAAAATCAAATTATTAACTTGAATAAATTTCAAAAAGCAGTATCGTATATGCAAACACATTTTATGTACAAATAAAAAGGATTTGACAATGAGAAAATATTTTTTGTTTTTTTCTGTTTTGACGGCATTGCTCTGCGGCTGCCGCACTCCTGAATACTATCAGGATCAGGCAGTCACCAAAGCCCGTAAATTTTTGTTGAAAAACTGTCCGCAGCTGACTTATACGGAGAGTTCTTATGTCCGTTACAACAAGCCGGTGATTTTGCACAACAATATTCTCGGAGGTACAGATTCATTGGAAGCATCATCTGTTTTGAGTGATATGAATCAGATTCAGATAGTCTGGCATATTCCCGGACAGGAAAAATTTTATGCCGTTTGGGGCGTATGTTCATCGACGATGCAGGATTACACTCCGGAACGTCTTTTTGTCCGGAAGTTCAATGTTGAGGATACCAACCGGAAAAATGCTTTGCGCCGTGCAAGAGAATATATTATCGGCAACATGTTCAGTTCATTGAGTGTTGAAGATTATAATGATTTGCGTTTCCGTGATCCTGAAATTTTTTACAGCAAATTTGAGCTTGACAAAGATTATGCACCGCAAAAGGATGAGGTACAGTTTGCTTTTGTCTGGAATGTGAAGAGCAAAAAGGATGTCCGTTTGGTTGTTATTGGCAACGGACGTAAAAATCTGGCTGATTTCAAACCTCTCTCCGGTTCAGAACTTGCATTTGATGAGGTAAAGGCAAAACTTCTTGAGCCTTACAAATTCATCACTCCCGAAGAGATGAAAAAAATTGAAGCAAAAGCTGTGAAAGTTCCGGAAAAAACTGTTGCTGAAACAGAAAAAAAGGTTGAAAAAACTGCTGAAGAAGTCAAAAAAGATGCCGCAGCAGAGAAAAATGAAGATGTGAAAAAATTGCTTTCAGAATCTGTTTCAGATGACTCTCCTGTGGCAAAAAATAAGAAAGTTATTGATGAAAAAATCATTGATGAACTTCCTGAAGCCCCTGAACTTGATACAGAAAATGATTTAAAGGAGCCGGAAAAATGATTTACAGTATGACCGGATTCGGCAAGACTTCAGCTGAAGTTGCCGCCATTGAAAAATGGAGTTTTGAAATATCTTCAGTAAACCGCAAGCAGCTTGAACTGCGTATCAATCTGCCCCGTGAGTTTTCTGCTTTTGAAATTGATATTCGCAATTTTCTTAAAGGCAGGATCAGCCGCGGTATGGTCAATATCAAAGGAACTTATATTCCGGACGGTGCGGCGGCGAAAAGTAACTTTGAAATCAATACTGAAATGCTTGAAAAAGTTGTAAGTACTGCAATTGCTCTGAAAGAAAAACATGCAGAACTTGCAGACAGCTGTTGTGATATAAGTTCTTTTTTCTGTGTACCCGGAGTTATTTCCGTACCTGAAGTTGATACGGACGACCCGGAAATCGCCGGCGGCATGCTGCGCGCACTTGATTCTGCGCTTGTGCAGTTTATTGCTATGCGTCAGGCTGAAGGTAAAGCTCTTGAAGAGGATTTGCGTTCAAGACTTGAACTTCTTGTTTCATATCTTGACAGAATAATTCCTTTTACGGAGGAAATAAACAAAAATATCCGCACCAGACTTCTGGAACGGTGTCAGGAATCAGGTTTGAATATTGATCTTAATGATGAGAGATTGCAGAAAGAGATTCTTTTTTATGCTGACAAGGGTGATGTTTCGGAGGAAATAACCCGCTTAAAAAGTCATTTTGTCCAGTTTGAAAAGTTTCTTTCAGGAAGCAATGCCGATGCCGGAAGAAGTCTTGATTTTCTCATTCAGGAGATGTTCCGTGAAATCAATACTCTCGGCAATAAAAGCGGCAGCTGCGATATTTCTCCGATTGTGGTAAATTTCAAAACTGAACTTGAAAAAATGCGTGAACAGATACAAAATGCTGAATAAGGATGAATATGAATAATTTCAACTGCATGAAAAATAAAGCAATTCTTGATGACAATGAACAGCAGTTATTGCTTAATGAATTGGAAAAAACGTTTGAAGATAATATCGGAGTGAATTATCTTGAGGGAGGTAATCTTCCCCGTAGAGCAGAAATCCTCAATATTATCAATCTGCTTCTGGAGGTGGTATTTCCGGGATATGATGAAGAACTTTTTCATATCAGTGAACTGCGCCGCAACCTCCGTCATAATCTGGAAAGATTGGAAATAGCTCTTTTTGATCTTCTCTGCCGGGTGTTGAAGCACCGCTGCGGCAATGAATGTTCAAGTTGTCATATAGCAGAACAGGGGAGTGCCGCTGTCAAAGAAGTTTTGAACAGTATTCCATCTGTCCGTGAAATTTTGAAAGAAGATGTAAAAGCGGCTTTTGCCGGTGATCCTGCGGCAATGAGTTTTGATGAGATAATTTTGAGTTATCCCTGTATCAAAACCATTACGATCCAGCGTTTCGCACATTTGCTTTATTTGCAGAAAATACCATTGATCCCGCGTATGATGACTGAATACGCCCACAGTATCACCGGAATTGATATTCATCCGGGAGCAACTCTCGGTAAAGGGGTCTTTATCGACCATGGTACAGGAGTCGTTATTGGAGAAAC
>JAFVPG010000175.1 GCA_017505415.1 Lentisphaeria bacterium
GAAAGCAGCAGATAAAAACTGTGAAAATAATACTGCATAGAAAACTGTGCAGACAGGATTTTTGTTGCTTGGGAACAGAAAATTTAAGAAAATTAACAAAAACAAGGGAATCAGCCCTTGACTTTTACATAATAGAGCCAATAATTTCTAAAACACACTCTAATAATCTCTATTACAATTGCTTCCGTTTTCTGTATTCCCGTGGAGTTATGCCATTCAATTTTTTAAAATGCATGGCAAAATAACTTGCATCTTTGAACCCACATTCCTGTGCTATTACTCCGCAACTTAATGTTGTATTGCGCAGCAGCTGCATACTTTTGTTTATACGCAAGCGTATCAGATATTCAATCGGGGAAACTCCATAATAGCTTCCGAAATAACGGAATAATGTTGCTCTGGACATACAACTTTGACGGCACATTTCTGCAACAGGAAAATTTCTTTCACAATGTTTTTCCATTTTTGCAGCAATATTTCCCAATCTGAATGGAATAATATCAGTACTTTTTAATTCATTGCCGCAACAATCACACAAAAATCCCATCAACAGCATGAAATTTGCAATAGCTTCAAAATGTCTGCCATTAATCTTGCTTTCGATATTTTTGATCATTTTATAGGTTATGTCAAGCTGTTCCTGATTCAAACGGAAACGATTACGAAAGCGATTGAGGGCAGTATCCTGACTGTCAATAACAAAAAGAGTCTGATAACCGACTCTGGTAGGTAAATCACCGAGCGGAAGTTTCAAAGTTTTAAAATCTATAAGTACATTACAATAGCAAAAATTTTCCGTATCAGAATAAGAGTGCATCTGATTTTCTCCAATAACAAAAATATCGCCGGCAGTCAGTTGATATTTGCGTTTTCCCACGTGATGTATTGCTTTGCCTTTTTGAATAATGACCAATTCTGAAAAATTGTCATGCAGATGAGAAGTTATATTACCTGCATTTTCCTCTATTTTTACTGCAAGCGGGAATTCCGGAGTATTGAAAACATAGGAATATTCCACCTGCTGACGATTATCCGGCAATTTTTTCATTTTTGAGATTATCCTTATATATTTTGAGAAAATTATTATTGTTTTTTATTGTATTTTGTTATAAATTAATATAGCATTGAATAAATACGAGGCAAATTATGATTATAAAATATTGGGAAAATACTCCGCAAAAATTTCGTTCAAAACTTTTTTGGGCATGGAATGGAACAATTTCTGAAGATATACTTGATCAGCAAATTGCCTGCATGAAACAAATGGGAGTAGGAGGTTTCTATATTCATTCCCGTAACGGCTTGAAAACTCCTTATTTGAGTGATGAATGGTTTGAAATGGTTTATCATGCGGCAGCCGAAGCAAGAAAACAACATTTGTCCGCAGCATTTTATGATGAAGATCGCTGGCCGAGTGGAGCGGCAGGAGGGGCTGTTGCCGCATCTTCTCCGGAACTTGCCGCCTCAACCTTAAATTACTGCTGTTCTGATAAAGTGCCGGAAGGAAGTATTTATTCATTTGAAGAAAATGGTCAAAAACATCATTTTTTTGTAAAAAACCATTCTCCCAGCGAATGGTTCAACAACAGTGTTTACCCGGATGTATTCAATCCTGAAAGTGCAAAAATATTTTTGCGTATAACTCATGAAAAATATCAGAAAAAATTTAATTCTTTTGCAGAATATGGAATTTCTGAAATATTTACTGACGAACCTTTTTACGGAATTGAATGTTTTCGTTTCGGGAATGCTTTGCCGTGGTCATCACGCATACCTGAACTTTATGCTGAATATTTTAATGAAGATCTGCTGAAGGTACTGCCGGGGTTGTTTATAACTCTGCCGGATAATTCACATATAAAAACACGCCGGCAGTTTCATTTGCTTATTTCTGAACTTTTCCGCAAAAATTTTCTCCGTCCGATTTCTGAATGGTGTGAAGAACACGGATTGAATCTTACAGGTCATTTACTTGGAGAAGATACGCTTGTTTCACAAGCCGGATCGCATGGTTCAAATATGGCGGCTCTGCAATATTTTCACCAGCCCGGGATTGATTATTTAACGGGACAGCGGCGGCATTTTTTGAGCGTAAAACAGGCAGTTTCAACTGCCCGTCAGTCCGGACGTAAAAACCGACTGGCAGAGATATATGGTTGTACCGGATGGGATTTTTCGCTTTACGATCAGCGAAAACAGGGGGATATGCTTTTTGCACTTGGTATAAACCGGCACTGCCTGCATCTTGCTTGGTACAATGCAGAAGGTGAACGTAAACGTGACTTTCCCGGTTCTCTTGCATGGCATTCATCACACTGTACGGAATATTCCCGGTTGGAAGATCGTTTTGCCAGATTGCATGCTGTTTTTGAAGAATGCGAAGAAGTGCGTGATATTTTGCTGCTGAATCCGGTGGAAAGTGCATTTACATTTCTGCAAATGGGTTATGAAGAAAATTTTTTGGCAGAATCTATTGAAAATTCCCGTAATGAAATTGCAGATATATTGCTTAATGCAAATTTTGACTTTGATCTTGGAGATGAAGAGTTACTCGCGGAATATGCTTTTGTGCAGAATAAAATTCTGAAAGTCGGCGAAGCTCAATATCGTGCAGTCATAATTCCTGAAACTGTTACTTTACGCAATTCAACATGGACATTGCTGAAAAAATTTGCGGCAGCAGGAGGAACTCTGTTTTTTGCAGGAACGCCGCCTGAATATATTGACGGAGAAAAACGTACTGAACCTTTTGAATTTTCAACATGTACGCCATCTGAATTGCCGGAAAAACTTGCCTTCTGCCGCAGAGTATCATTTTTTGATTCAGATAACAGAGAAATTCCGTGTTTGCTCCATATACTTTTGCGTCATAAAAAAGGATATTTCCTTTTTGTTCATAATCAGGGATATACCATGGAACAGCAGGTAAATACAAACAACTGGAGAGGTACATCTTTTGCAGAAAGGAAAAGAAATTTACCGGCAATTAAAGTGAAACTTGACGGATATTCTGACCTGCCTCAGGAGTGGAACGCTGACAATGGCAGTATTTGGGCGGGAAAAGATATTTTTGCACTTGAATCAGGAGAATCAAAACTGCTTTTTTTCTCTGATGAAAAAGAAAATTTATCTGAAAAAGAATTATTTACTGCAATTACTCCTGTTGAAGATGTTTTTGCGATAAAACTGACAGAGCCGAATGTCCTTCTTTTTGACCGGGCGGAAATGAGTGAAGACGGGGAAATGTTTCATGCAACATCTGATATACGCCGTATTGATGCCGCATTGCGGAAACGTTACAATATAAGTCCGCGAACTCTGCCGTGCCGACAGCCTTGGGCAGATACAAATAAAGAAAAAACGATTCCGGCAATTTTGCGGTTTTCTTTTTTCTGTGATGAATTGCCTCAGAGTGTGGTACGTTTTGCAACTGAAGACGATAATGCAGAAATTTTATGCAATGGAGAAAGAATTGAAAAAACGGAATTTTTTTATTTTGACAACTCTCTCAAATTTTTTACAGTAAAAAACCTGCATAAAGGCTTGAATTATATAACAATGAAAACATCAATAGACCATCACAGAACATTGGAAAATTGTTTTCTGCTGGGTGATTTCGGAGTTGAAATTCATGGATTTGCATTACATATGACCGCTGCTGTGAAAAAATTGACTTATGGGGATTGGTGTACGCAGAGGCTGCCGTTTTATTCAGGCGCAGTAGATTACGTTATCCATATTCCTGCCGGGAAAAAGCGCAGATTGAATATAGATTTCCAAGGCAGTTATGCGGTAATACTTGAAAACACCGACCGTTTCTGGCATGAAAAAAATGCGTTATATATTCCTGACGGAGTTACAGAAATAACTTTGCGTATTTACGGCAGCCGCCGCAACTCACACGGACCGTTTCATGTGGTTCAGCAATTAAAATATTGCAATCCTGCATCATTCTGTCCGATACGGGAAGAATATCATCCTCATTGGCAATTAACAGAATATGGTATTTTTAAAGTAAACAATAATCCTCAAAATACAGGAGAAGAAAAATGAAAAAATTTCTATCGCTGACAACTGTTCTGCTTGCAGTATTTAATCTCTGCGGTACCCCTTGTGTGATTAAAAGCAGTGATTCTCCGGGAGCGAAAACCGGAGCCGCATTTTTACAGGAATACCTGTCAAAATTGACCGGTAATTCTATGGAGGTTACCGTCGATGGTAAAAATCCGGTAAATTTCAAACTGGAAATAAATCCGGAACTCTCATCCAACAGAGACAGTTGGAAAATCAGTACCAAAGGTAATACTGTTACCCTGCAAGGCAGTAATGACAGATCAGTGATCCATGCAGTTTCACATTTTCTGGAAGATTTTTGCGGAGTTTTTTTCGTAACTCCTTATGAAGAGATCATCCCTGCCGGCAGCAAACTTGAGTTATCATCAATAAATGCTTCAGGTACTCCATTTTTCATTTACCGTCATATTTATCGTGGACGGAGCCGCAAAGATGATAAAGGACGTTTTGCCGTATTGCGCAGATTGAATAATGATGATACAGGCCGTATATATCCGCATTTCGGTGGTGTAGTCGGCTTTGGTCCTCCACGATTTGTCCATACTATGTGGAGTTACGTTCCTCAGGAGAAATATTTTGCTTCTCATCCGGAATATTATGCACTGGTTGACGGGAAACGCCGTCCCGGCAGAGAAAGTCAACTGTGTTTCTCCAATCCTGATCTGGTACAGATAATTTATGATTCATTGATAAAATATATTGCTCAGGGAGACCGTTCCTCCAAAGGCAGAAAAACTGCACGCTTGTTGTTTTATGATATTTCCATTAATGACAATGGCAATTACTGCCGTTGTGCAAAATGTCTTGAGCTTATTAAAAAATACGGACATTCCGGCTCCATGCTTTATATGCTCAACCCGGTGGCAAAAAAGCTTAAAAAATCCCATCCGGAAATAAAAATCACTACTCTGGCATATGGATTTACCAATGATATTCCCAAAAATATTGTTCCGGAGGAAAATATCATTATAAGGCTCTGTCCCCGTATAAATCAGGCGGCATCTGTTTTTGCTCCTGAAAACCGTAAATTTGTTGAACAGGTCAAAGGCTGGTCCAAAATCTGTAAAAATCTCTTTATCTGGGATTATGCAGAAACTTATATCAAAGGCGGCAGCGGCATGCCTTTTGCCAGTGAACTTTATTATGCAGACCGTTATCGTTTTTATGCAGAAAACGGAGTAAAAGGTATCATGTGGGAACATCCATTTGAACCTGAAGCCGATATGTATGAATTGAAGTTCTATCTTGAAACACAACTGCTGGAAAACCCGTATGCAGACGTTAAAAAACTTACTGAAAAATTTATGACGGCATATTACGGTGCCGCCGCCAAAGATATTTTACAGGCAAGAACATTGCTCGATGCTTCCCGCAAACGCAGCAATGCTTATATACGTTTCATGTCTACCCCCGATGAATTTCAATTCTCCACAATAAAAGAATTAAAAGCAATTCAACAATGTTTCGACCATGCGGAAAAGGCTGTCTCCGGAAACAAACTTCTTTTTGACAGAGTCCGCCGTGCCCGCAGAGGTGTTGACAGACTTTGTGTTTTCCGTTCATTGCCTCCAATTCTGCGCAAAGCTGACAATGCCGATTCAAATTATTTTAATAAAGAATTGGCATTACAGTCAATGAAACGGTTGCAGGAATCATGGCTCAACTGGTTACAGCGTTATCCTTATGCAGATGAATTGAAAATGGCTGCAGAACATGAAATGCTGCAATATCAGATGGTTCTCAAGGGAACCGGCAAAATTCCGTCACGTTTCAATAAAACAGATATTTATTACTGGCCCGCCGCCCGGTTGCAGAATCACGATCTGAAAGCAATAAAAATTGTTTCAGATCCAGACAGTGAAGCAGGATATGCGGCAAAAATTACAGTCAGTGCCAATCCGAAAATGTATGATCCGCCGTTTGTTATGGGATTCCGTGACCGCGGAGCCAAAAAAACTTTTCCGGTAAAACTGACTTCTTTTCCACAAGAAAAAGGTTATCACTGGTATAAACTCGGCACCTTCAAGCTGCCGGAAACAGCAGATATTTTTCTTTCACGCTCATGGTGTATCAAATTGCATCTGGCAAAAATTCCGGAAACACGCCCGTTGGAATTCTGGGTATCATTAAAATTCACCGGTCCGAAATTCCGTAAAGGTGATACAGCAGAAAATGCTATTTATGCCGATCACATTGTTGCCATTCCGCAAAATAATAAATAAACTGTAAAGAGAAAGTAAAAAAATCATGAAAAACACAACCGAAAAACAACAACTTTTCACTCTCATTGAACTGTTGGTGAGCAAAACTTGCCAAATATGTATTTCTCCGTTATGTTATTTTAAAAAATTATATAAAAACAACACATCCTTACGCCCGGCAGGGCGCACTTCACGTTTGCCGCAGGCAAACTCTTCACACCTTCACATCTTCACTCAATCAGCGTTCACGCTGATTGAACTTTTGGTCGTAATTGCTATCATC
>JAFVPG010000176.1 GCA_017505415.1 Lentisphaeria bacterium
GACCTTACAGACCTTGCAGCTGGTTCAACAAGATACCGGCGGCGACGGCGGAACCGATAACACCGGCGACGTTGGGACCCATAGCGTGCATGAGGAGGAAGTTCTGGGGATCATCTTCGAGGCCGACCTTATTGACGACACGGGCAGCCATGGGGACGGCTGAAACACCTGCACCGCCGATAAGGGGGTTGATTTTAGTCTTGAGGAAGAGATTCATGATCTTGGCGAAAATGACACCGCCTGCAGTACCGATACTGAATGCAACAGCACCGAGGATAAGGATACCGACGGTCTGAGCGGTAAGGAACTGATCAGCAGAGAGTTTGGAACCGACAGCCAGACCGAGGAAGATGGTGACGAAGTTGATAAGTTCGTTTTGAGCGGTTTTGCTCAAACGGTCAACAACGCCGCATTCTTTCATCAAGTTACCGAACATCAAAGCACCGATCAAGGGAGCTGCATCGGGGAGCAGGAGACCGCAAAGAATGGTGATGAGCAGCGGGAAGCAGATTTTTTCCAATTTGGAAACACTGCGGGTCTGAGTCATCTTGATAAGACGTTCTTTTTTGGTAGTAAGAGCTTTCAAAATCGGGGGCTGAATGATAGGAACAAGAGCCATGTAACTGTAAGCGGCAACGGCGATAGCACCGAGCAGCTGGGGAGCGAGCTTACTGGTCAAAAAGATTGAGGTCGGACCGTCAGCACCACCGATAATACCGATTGATGCGGCATCTTTGAGGTCAAATGTGACCCAACCGAGTCCGTTCAATGCCAAAGCACCGAGCAAAGCAGCAAAAATACCAAGCTGTGCGGCACCGCCGAGAATAGCAGTTTTCGGATTGGCAATCAAAGGACCAAAGTCAGTCAACGCACCGACACCGATGAAGATGAGCAACGGGAAAATTCCGCTGTTGATACCGAAGTCAAAGACCAGACCCTGCAATCCCTGCGGACCGGAAATACCTGCCAGAGGAATATTGGCAAGCAATGCACCGAAACCGATGGGCAAAAGCAAAAGCGGTTCAAATTCTTTGACAATAGCAAGATAGATGAGCAAAAGTGCGACCAGAGTCATAAGCACACGGCCGAGACCGAGATACCATGTGTTGCTGAAATCTTCTTTTGACTGACGGATGATGTCATAGATACCGGTACTTCTGCCGAGATCTGCAAAACTTTCCGCCCATGTTTTTTCGATATTTTTCTGTTTGCCGCCTGCGGTTGCAACAGAGTCGTGGTGCATGAAAGAGGGCTGGTAAACGAAAAGCACATCGCCTTTGTTGATATATTTACCATCCATGAATTTAGCAGCATCAAAGCTCAAAATTGTACCGGGCTGATCCATTTTGATTTTACCTTTGGAACGGCCGTTGGGCTTGATGTTCATGACTTCTTCGCCGGATTTGAGAATACGACCTTTACGGATGTCATTTTTGCTCAAAACGGTTGCGGGTTCAGCATAAACATATTTGACTTCGACAGCACCGCAGGGCAGATATTTGTATTCAAAAAGACCTGCGGGATCCTTGATAACTTTTTCTGCAATTTTGCAGTCGGCGGCACTGACTGCCGCACCGACACACAAAAGAGCGAAAAGGAAAAAACCTTTAATAATACGCATTTATTATTTCTCCTCGACAATAGCGATGACATCACCGGCAGCAACGACTGCGCCCTGATTTACAGCAATCTTACTGATAACGCAATCAGCTTCAGCCTTGATTTCAGTTTCCATTTTCATAGCTTCAATAATCATAATCACTTCGCCGGCAGCGACTTCTGCGCCTTCGGAAGCGATAATTTTGGTAATAGTACCGGGAAGCGGAGATTTGACTTCTTTGCCTTCACCGGATGAAGCTGCGGGAGCGGCAGAAGCAGCTGCAGCACCTTCAGAAACCTTGACATTGAAAGTTTTGCCGTTGACGGTTGCAGTGTAAGCATCACCGGCGGCATTGACTTTGACAACGACGTTTTTGCCGTCAACGTTTGCAGTGTAAGCGCCGTCACCTTTGGGAGCGGCTTTGGGAGCTTCTTTGTAACGGATACCCATGGGACGATCGCCCTTGAGGAATGCGATACCTTTGTCACCGCAAGCGGCAGCAATAAAAATATTTTCTTCAGTGACTTCGAGACCATTGTCTTTGAGAAGCTGAGTATTGTAAGCGATCCCGAGTTTGGGATTGGCATCGTTCAATTCGACAACAGCCTTGGTAGTGGGTTCGAGTTCGAGCTGTTCAGAAGCCCATTTGACAACTTCGGGATCGGGAGCAACGGGAGTTTTACCGAAATAGCCGAGAACCATTTTTCCGTAACCGTTTTTGTCGATTTTCCATGAACCGTCGGCATTTTTGCCCATAACGGCGTTGCGGAAAGCCTGCTGGAAATAGAACTGGCTGACGGGGGTAACGGAAGTACCGAAACCGCCTTTGGCGACAACTTCACGCATTTCTGCGATAGCGGCATCGTATTTGTCGATGCAGTTGTTGTCGCGCATCATCTGAGTATTTGCAGTCAAAGCACCGCCGGGCATGGGGCTGAAAATGATTTCAGGAGAAGTCTGCATTGATTCGGGGGGCATGAAGTATTTGTCAAGGCAGGTTTTGAAGATTTTTTCAACATTCATGATCTTTTCGGGATCGATGTCGAGAGTGTATTCAGTGCCGCGCAAACGCTGATACATAACGAGGATGTCAGCTTCGCAAGTACCGCCGGAGAGAGGAGCCATAGCAAGGTCGATAACGTCAGCACCTGCTTCAATAGCAGCCATGTTGCAGGCGACAGCCATACCGGCAGTATCGTGAGTGTGGAACTGGATTTCTTTGTCAGCACCGATCAATGCACGTGCGGCTTTGATGGTTTCATAAACAGTTGCGGGAGTTGAAGTACCGGAAGCATCTTTAAAAGCAACGCTGTCAAAGGGGATGCCGCTGTCGAGAATTTCCTGCAGACGGTCGATATAGAATTTGGGAGTGTGAGCATAAGATTCGGTCAAACCGGGAGCAAGTCCCATCATGGTAACAGTGACCTGATGTTTCAGACCGTGTTTGGCAATTGCTTTACCTGAAACTTCGAGGTTGCGGACGTCATTGAGAGCATCAAAGTTACGGATGGTGGTGATGCCGTGTTTTTTGAAAAGTTTGGCATGCAAATCAATAATATCGCTGGACTGTGAAGAAAGACCGACAACGTTGACACCGCGGGAGAGAGTCTGGAGATTGACATCGGGTCCGACAGTTTCGCGCCATTTGTCCATCATTTCAAAAGCATCTTCCTGGCAGTAGAAATAAAGACTCTGGAAACGGGCGCCGCCGCCGATTTCGATATGGCTGATACCGGCTTTTACAGCGGCATCAAGAGCGGGCAGAAAATCTTCTGTTTTAACACGGGCACCGAGGCAGGACTGGAAACCGTCACGGAATGAGCAGTCCATGAATTTGATTTTTTTCATTATGTATATTCCTTATATGTTTTGATAATTATTTGCGGAAAAGTTCAACGGCAGCAACTGCGGCGGCAGCAATATCAGCATCACTCTGAGAGGGCTTTTTAGCAGCCGGTTTTGCGGCAGGTGCCGGTTCAAAATGTTTAGCGAAGGGGGCGAGTACTTTTGACATCAGATTCATGCACAAAATCATGATGCAAAGAAACAAAAACACCACTCCCATACCCATGACCATAAGTCTGAGTCCATCCAAGAAGAGTTGCATACGCAGTTCCTTTCTGTTAGGGTTACTATATATTAAACCTTAAAATAATTTACTTAAAGATTCTTTGCTCACGCTGACATCTCCGGCAAAAAAAGTCTCCGTTAAGCCGCTTTCGGTTCTCATCTGCAGAGCACCATCTTCACGAATATTTTCAAAAATGCCATAAACCGTTTCACCATCAGGCTTTACAATTCCTATACGATGACCGGTAAGTGCATTTTCCTTTTCCCAGAGTTTGCGCAAAGTCGCAGAATCCTTCAAATACATAATATAGCACTGTTTTGCAAAAAAAGCCAATTTTTTTACAACTTTTTTCAAATTATATTTCCTGCCGGAAATTCCGAAAAGTGAAGTCGCCGCCTGCCCTATTGCCGCCATATCCTGCGGCTCAAAATTAACATTGATACCAATACCTGCGGCGACAGCACTGATCTGACCGTTGACAATACCGCATCCGTCGCACAGCATTCCGGCAATTTTAGCCTCTCCACAATAAATATCATTGGGCCATTTGATATAAAATTTTCCCTCAGGATAGAAATAACGCAATGTTTCAAGTGCGGCAAGAGAAATCACTGCGCCGCATAAATAAGCAGATTTGACCTGTTTGATACACATTGTTGCATAAATATTTGTATCAGCAGGAGAAAGCCATTCCCGTCCGCGCCTGCCGCGCCCGGCAGTCTGTTTGAATGCGACGACAAGTTCTGCATCTTCGAGAGATTTTACATGCAGCTTGACGTAATTATTGGTGGAATCAAGCTCATCAAAAAAGGTAACTTTGCAGGAACTCATTTACTCTCCGTAAAAAGATGCAGTCTGAATTTACGGGCATCCACAGTGCGTGATTTTTTCTGCAAAGCGTCGGATATTTCACCATTGACGGCAAATATCACAATATCTTTTTCAGTGCGTGTTTTCTGCATATCATCTGTCAATTCTGCAAGGGTATCATTTTCAATACATTTTACGCTTCTGTCTTTCATACAAAAACGCACTAAATGATACATACGCGGTGATGCATATATTTGAAAATCATCACTTTGCGGATCAACGGCAACTGCAAGTACCGCATTGAGTTCATCAGCGGATATTGCCTTGTGCGCCAGCACTGTCATGGAAGCAAAAAGTGCAACCGACAATCCGAGAAAATATGCCTTCAATCGGTTGCTTGTTTTGGGACTGATAAAACTTATCAATATAAAAACACTCCACAATATTCCCGCCAATGCAAAATTGCGGACAATCACATAACTGTCAGAAACAAGCTCATATATGGAAACACTCAACATAAAAATCACAAAAAGCCACAACAGTGTATTGAAAAGGCGGTATTTGTTTCTCGTTCTCAGATAATTAACAAATCCGGCTCCGACCAGAAATGAATACGGCAGATAAGTCAGCGGCAAATCCGCCAGAAAGGTTTCTTTATTCAATATGACAGAAACAATTCCAACGCACAGAAAAACAAAAGTAAACTTATAAATACTCTGCTTGAAAAAATGTCTGACATAACCTTTGTACCCGAAAAAAGCACAAATCAGAAATACCAGCGACGGCATTATTCCGAAAATCAGGATTTGTATATTGCGCAGACAACTGAGCAGAAATCCACCGTCCAACATTTTTTTGATATTACCAACAAACTCATCTGCAAGAACAATCAATTCATACCACAATGATTTTTCAACATAATATCCGTGCAGCAGCAGAAATCCGACAGTAACCGCCGAAATAACAATCGGCATCAACAGCATATCTATATATTTTTTCTCCCACAAAAGGAAAATCACAGCAATCACAAAAGACATGAAAAACGGCGATATTCCATTGATTATCAACGATAAAGCCGTCAAAAAACCGCAAAACAGCAGCAGACTTATCCTCTGCATGCTGAAACGGTTTTCTCTCGATGCCATAAAAAACACTCCGAGTGCCAGCACATTGAAAAATTCACCCCACACAGTATTGTGAGTTGACAAAGGCGCATAAAAACTCCAGTACGAAGTAAAAAATATCAATGCCGCCATGATTCCGGTCATTGTATCATTGGTACATTTTTTGATCGCAAACATACCGAGAATACTCATCAGCGCCACCACCAGAATATTTCCAAGCCGCAGTCCGAGCGGATTATTGCCGAGTTTACTCAATGAATACCCTGCAAGCATACTGTCAAGATTGCGTATGGAAAAATTCCCGGCATCGTAAATCTCCGCCGCAGTTGCCGCCGCCACCGCCTCCTGCTGTGTCACCGGCACAGTCATTGACGGTCCGAAATAAAGAAGTATAAAAAAGCACGGTATGATCCAGATATATTTTTTCATAAAAAACCTCATATTTATAATATTTTTCTCAAATATACACCATTTTTCAACAAAAAGCAAAAAAAATACGCTAATTTATTTCCATTTTTGCATTTTTAAAGTATATTTAGACGAAGGTGAATAAAATGGCAAAACGTTTTAAGCATATTTATTTGGAATTGACAAATATCTGTGACCGCAAATGCAGTTTCTGTCCCCCGGTAAAAAGGGAGAGACTTTTCATGTCTGTAAATGATGCGGAAAGATTCCTTGTGCAAGCAGCAGAATATACTGAAGCAGTTTATTTTCATTTGCAGGGAGAACCGCTTCTGCATCCTGATTTTGAGCAAATAACAACTTTCGCAAAAAATCTCGGTCTGATTCTGAAACTTACTACCAACGCTTCGCATTTGAAAAAATATTCTGAATATCTGCTTAAAGGAGATTTTTTTCAGATAAATTTTTCAATACAATCATTGAATGAAGTTTCTGAAACAGAACGTTCAAGAGTCAAAAATGACATTGCCGATTTTACTGCAGAAGCTCTGAAAAAATGTCCTGATATGTACATAAATTTCCGCTGGTGGCAGGATTCTCCGCCGGATTTGCAATTTTTTTGTGAAAAATTCAACGTGCCGCATGAAAAATGGCTCCCCGCAGAGGGCAGAAATCATACCCGTATAACCGGCAGACTTTACAGCAGTTTTGATCGTAAATTCGTCTGGCCGGTCAATTCGGTTGAACGACTGAACGGTCTGCACGGTTCATGCAGAGGTCTGATCGACCATTGCGGAATACTGTGTGACGGCAGAGTTGTGCCATGCTGTCTTGATTCCGGGGGGGATCTCACTCTCGGCAATCTCCATTCTGAAACCTTAACGGAAATTCTCAATTCACCTGAAGCTGAAAAAACAGCTGACGGTTTCCGTCATAAAAAACGTATCATGCCGCTCTGCCAAAGATGCGGATTTGCCTCCCGTTTTGACTCCAAATAACAAGGAATAATTATGTCGCAGATAACAAAAAAAGCATTTATTCACACTCTCGGCTGCCGCCTCAACAATGCCGACAGCGCACTGTTGAATTTCAGGCTGCTGCAAGCCGGATACACTTTAAGCAAAAAATTGACAGAAGATACCGCCCTTATTATCATAAACAGCTGCTGTGTCACCGCTGAAGCCGGACGCAAAAGCATTCAATTTGCCCGCAAAGCACGCAAAAACTGCCCCCATGCAAAAATTATTTTTACCGGTTGCGCCGCAAAAGACGATTCAAATATGGAATTACCGGTCGATATAATTGTCAAAGATAAAAAATCAATTCCACAAATCCTTGATAATAAAAATATTAACACTATTGAAGATAAAGATATTTTCACAGAAGCAGCTTATGGGGAATTTCCCTTTCAATCACGGGCATTTCTGAAAATTCAGGAGGGATGCAATAATTTTTGCACTTACTGTATTGTGCCGTACACCAGAGGCAGAGAGCGGAGCCGCTCCTTCGATGAAGTTATCGCTGATGCAGAACATGCCATCAGCAATAATTTCCATGAGTTGATTCTGACTGGAGTCAACACCTGTCAATATTTTGACAACGGCAGAACTCTGTCTGATCTGATCAGAAAAATTGCTTCTCTCAAAGGCGATTTCCGCATAAGATTAAGTTCAACTGAACCGAAAATGGATAATATTGAACTTTTAAAAGTCATTGCTGACCCTGCCAACAGAGTTTGCCGTTTTCTGCATTTATCCATGCAGCATGCCTCAGATAATATTTTGAAGAAAATGAACCGCCATTATTCTTTTGCACAATATGCAGATTTTGTCGGCAAAGCAAGGGAACTTATTCCCGGAATTCATATCGGAACTGACATAATTGCCGGTTTTCCGCAGGAGAGTGACGAAGATTTTGATATATGCTGTGAACGCACCCGTTCCCTTGGATTCGCCAATGCGCATATTTTCAGTTATTCCAAACGCGAAGGGACTCCTGCCGCCGTCATGACAGGACAAATTTCTCCGGAAATAATCAGAAAAAGAGCCGAAATTCTACGCAATATTGCCGCTGAAAGCTCATTAAAATTTGTACAATCATTTGATAACAAAGAACTTCCGGTGATTTTTGAATTACAGAAAAAAGACGGATTTTTCCACGGTTGGAGCGACAACTATATTGAAGTTCTGAAAAAAAATCCTGCTTCTCCCGGCAGTATTGAAAGCGTTCAAGTCACTCTGAAACAAGCTCAAGATACAATTCTTTTTGCAAAAACATAAACTTTATACTTGAAAAACACAAAAAACATGATATAGTATTGCACTTATCGTTTTGAAAATATTGAACTTTAAATATAACGGAGTTAGAAAAATGAAAAAAGACATCCATCCCGCTTACGGTGATGCCAAAGTCGTCTGCGCTTGCGGCGAAGTTTGGAACATCAAAAGCACCCGTCCCGAAATCAAAGTCGGTATCTGCGCCAAATGCCATCCTTTCTTCACCGGCAAACAGAAATTCGTCGATACCGCAGGTCGTATTGATAAATTCAATCGCCGCTTCGGCAAAAAAGCATAATCAGCTTTTTTTCAGAAAGACCGTCACAGCTCATGCTATGACGGTTTTTTATTAGTCAGGAGCAATATTTATCATGAAGCCGGAAGAAATTTCTTCTTATATAGACAGTCTGCGCGGACACTTCAAAGAACTTGAAAATGCCCTCGCAGATTCAAACATTTATGCAAATCAATCAGAGTGCCGCCGCATAACTCAGGAACATCGCAAACTCGACAACCTCTTTAATGTCTTTGAAAAATGGCAGTCAACTCTCAACTCTATTGAAGAAAATCGCAAAATGCTTACCAATGAAGAAGATGCAGATTTGCGAGAACTTATTCAAGCCGACATCTCCGACCTCGAAACACAAGCACTGAACGCAGAAAATGAACTCTCTCTCGCTCTGCTCCCTCCTGATCCCAATGATGCAAAAAATATCATCATCGAAATAAAACCTGCCGCCGGCGGTGACGAAGCCGCTCTTTTTGCAGGAGAACTTGCCCGGGCTTATTTGCATTATGCAGAATTGCGCAAGTGGAAAGTTGAAATACTCGAACAATCCTCCTCCGTCCTCGGCGGTATAAAAGATATGGTATTCTCACTTTGCGGTGAAGATGTTTATTCCGGTATGAAATACGAGAGCGGTGTCCACCGTGTCCAACGTGTCCCCGCAACTGAATCCGGCGGCAGAATACATACTTCAACCGTTACAGTTTCAGTAATGCCCGAAGCGGAAGAAGTTGAAATAGATATAAAACCGGAAGAACTGCGCTTCGACGTTTTCCGCTCCAGCGGTCCCGGCGGTCAGAGTGTCAATACAACCGACTCCGCCGTTCGTGTAACCCATATTCCAACCGGACTTTCCGTCGCCAGTCAACAGGAAAAATCACAACACAAAAATAAGGAAATCGCCATCCGTATTCTCTACGCCCGCTTGCTTGAGCAAAAGCAAATGGAAGAACAGCAGAAATTCGCCGCAGATAAACGCTCTCAAGTCGGCACCGGAGACCGTTCCGAACGTATCCGTACTTACAATTTCCCGCAAAACCGTGTGACAGATCACCGTTTCGGCATAAATATTTTTGATCTTCCCAAACTCATGGAAGGCGATCTCGACCTGATAATCACTCCTACCATAAAAACTGTTTGCGAACAACGCCTCGAAGATTTAAAATCACAATAAATATTTTCAGAAGCCTCATCTTTCAAAAAAGATACTTTTTTATATCTTTATGGAGAAAATAATGCCAGTGCTAATAGATAATCAGCTTAAAGAACAAATACCTTATGATCCTGCGAGCTATCCGATTTCATTCTATCAGCATGAATTGGAGACTTTGGCGCAGTGGAGTGGACCTTTTCACTGGCATCCCGGCTTTGAAATAGCAACAGCGGAAACCGGAATGCTGGATTATCAAGTCGGAGATAAACATGTTATTCTGCATGCAGGCGACAGCATTTTTGTAAATGGAAATGTTCTTCACAGTATCAGACAAATTTCCGGCAATACTCCGGATCCCATGCCCAATGTGGTTTTTTCCGGAAGCTTGATTGCACCTGAAGGAAGTTTGATATATGAAAAATATATTTCTCCGCTTCAGCAATGCGACGATCTGCCGTTTATTCTGTTTTCTGCCGATAATCAATCTCTGCAAGCTGTAAATGACTTTATACAAAATATTTATCACTGTTTCCGCAATCCGGCACCATGCAGTGAAATGATAATTCAAAGAAATGTAAGTCATATTTTTGAATATATCTACTCCAATATAAACTGTTTTCCCCGTTATAAATCAAACCGTATTCAACTCACAAGTCAGATACGGCTGCAAAAAATGCTGGATTTTATTTACAGCCATTATCAGGAACATATTACACTCGAAAATATAGCCGATGCAGGAAATGTGAGCAGAAGCGAAGCCGGACGCTGTTTTAAAACCTTTATGAACAGTTCGCCGATAGAAGTTCTCATTCAGCACAGACTTCAAATAGCAAATAAAATGCTTTCCGAAAAAATATATACAATCAAAGAAATCAGCGATTTATGCGGATTCAATTCTGTAAATTATTTCCGCAAACAGTTCAAAGCTGAATATGGGATTACGCCGGGAAAAGCATTATATTTGGGTAAATAGTGTTCTTTTTTGCCAATAATTCTCTTTGTTTTCTTCTGTTTTTGGGGATATATTATCATAATAATAGTAATTATCAAAAACAGGAGATATTATGAGTCAAAAGAAAAATTACAGAAAAACGTTAACCGCCTGCTATCTCGGATTTGTAACTCAGGCAATATCAGCAAATTTCACGCCCTTACTGTTTCTGACTTTCAAGGGAACATACGGCATAAGTCTGGAACAACTCGCCATGATTCCGCTTGTTTTTTACTTTACCCAGCTGCTTGTGGATATAGTTGCGGCGAAATATGCGGATAAAATCGGTTACCGGCTTTGTGTCATAGCTTCGCAGCTGTTATCATCAGTCGGCTTGTTGTTTTTGACGTTTTTGCCGGATTTAATGCCGAATGCATTTGCCGGAATATTGATTGCAGTCGGACTTTATGCCATCGGCAGCGGATTGATCGAAGTATTGTTAAGTCCCATTGTTGAAGCATGTCCTTTTGAAAACAAAGCGGGGGTAATGAGTTTACTGCACTCTTTTTACTGCTGGGGCGCAGTAGGAGTAATTCTCGGTTCAACATTGTTTTTTGCGTTATTCGGAATAGCACAGTGGAAAATTCTAACCGTTATCTGGGCATTGATTCCTCTTTATAATGCCATAAACTTCATCAGCTGTCCCATTGAAAAACTCGGAGAAGACGGCACGAATATGAGCATCCGTCAGCTATTGAGTGTTCCGATGTTCTGGATGATGATATTTTTGATGATTTGTGCCGGTTCATCTGAAGCTACTATGTGTCAATGGGCTTCAGCGTTCACAGAATCTGCTCTTGAAGTTTCCAAACTCATCGGCGATTTGGCAGGGCCGTGTCTTTTCGCTGTATTTATGGGAATTGCCCGTATGCTGTACGGGAAGTTCAGCGAAAAACTCAACTTGGTTAAAACCATGCTTTTATGCGGTTTTTCTGCCGTTTTATGTTATTTACTGGCATCACTGGCACCATTGGCGATACTTGGCTTGGCAGGATGCGCACTCTGCGGTCTTGCAGTTGGAATCATGTGGCCGGGTACAATCAGCCTTTCTTCGCAAAAATGTCCGGGAGGCGGGACTGCAATGTTTGCCTTTCTGGCATTGGCTGGTGATCTCGGGGCGACTGCCGGACCGGTATTGGTCGGCAAAGTGGCAGAAATGACAGGAGAAAACCTTAAAAACGGACTGCTTGCGGCAACGATATTCCCCGTTTGTCTGGTAATAGAATTGTTTTTACTCAGCAAACTCTTCCGCAAAGCTGATTGACAGAAAAAAAATGCTCTCAAATGCCATAATTTTTGACTTTCAATAAAAATGCCGGAACAGGAGAAGCCCCGGCATAAATAATTGATATTAATAATTATTATCGTTCAGAGTCAATAAAATACTGACGGTAGCCGTAAGTATTGGATTCTCCGGCTTTGGTCAATTTGCTGTTGATTTCTTTGATCGCTTCTGCTTTGTTATCGGCTCTGGCGGCGGGTACAACTTCTGCGACGACCAGCAGTTGTGAACGTTTGGTCGCTTCAGTTTCAGTAGAAAAAAGCCAGCCCAGAAGCGGTAAATCTTTCAAAATCGGAATACCGCCTGAAACCTGCATGACACTGCGTTTTTCTATGCCGCCGATGACCAGTTTTGTGCCGCTGTTGGAAATCATAAATTCAGTATCAACCCCTGCCCCCTGCTGAATCCGCGGAGAGCCATCAGAGGTATAGCCTATCAATGATGAATTGTTGATTTTGACTTTAAGTTTGGTGGCAAGAGTGTTGATTACCGGAGTCATTGAAATTGAAAATCCGAATTTATCAGTCGCTTCAAAATCAATATTGCTGCCGCGGTTACTGACAGCATTTTTGCTTATAAGTTCATTTTCGTAACCATCTTCAAGTTTTGCGGCTTTGATATATTTGCCTGAATCTGCTCCCGCAACGGTAAAGACCGCCGTTGAATCGCCTGCAATTCTCAAAATATATCTGTTGTTATCATCTTTGCCGATTTTGCTGACGGTGATTCCGGTATCTGCTGATACGGAAATTTCTTTGCCGGTGCCGGTAATACCGATAACATCTCCGGCAGTTATACTGAAAAGATTACCGGCAATGTTATATTCTTTCGGAGAAACCGGAGTTGATTTTGCAGTAAAATACTGGGTGAATTTTTCGATTTTACCTTCAGCGTTGTTGCCGATAGTGATTTCTGAAGTATGCAGTACTTTGGCTTTCCCTTTGCTTGTCAAAAAATCAATATATTTAGTGTTCCACTTGGGGTTGAATTGGAAATAAGTACTCTTGTTCCAGTCTGCACCTCCGGCAAGTGCGGTTCCATTGTGATTTTGAGCGAATCTGCCGCCTGCATTAAAAAGGTCGATTCCTTCGTTATTTTTCCATGCCTGAAAATCCAGACCGATTTTGGTATCATTTTCAGCATAAAGTTCATAAACTGTAACTTTGGCACGGACGCTCGGTTCAGATTTATCATATTTGCTGATAACATCCATGATATTCTGTCTGGAAAAAGGTGCGGTATTGAAAAACACCAGATTGAGTTCCGGATCTTCCACCAGAACATCATTGCCGCCGACATTGTTCATAACATCATTGCGGCTGTATGCACCGATATTTCTGACCATTTCCAGCAAATCGGATGAGGAACGGAATCTGGGAGAATAAACATAAGTCTGACGTCCGGAACTTGAAACAAGTCTGGGCTTGTCCAATTCTCTGACAATAGAATCAAATCCCTGCACGCCCGGAGTATCTTCAAAACGGTAATCCTCCGCAGAAATCAGCAGCAAAGCACTGCCGTCGGCAAATTTTACGGCTTCAACATTAGTATTATTATCAGTTACTTTGCGGGTTTGAACTATGGACCGGATATATGAACGCAGTTCATAGGGGTCAATATTTTTGATTTCGTATGCTTTTGTAATAACGTTGGGATCGGCATTGTCACGGACAAAGTGAACGACATCGGTATCTTCTTTGACTGCGACATTAAGTCTGGCATCAATGCGGCTGTTGTCATAGGGAGCGGCAGGATCTGCACCGAAAGCGGTAAAACTGCCGAGAAGTGCCGCCGCCAGAATATATTTTGAATTGTATTTCATAATCATTTTCAATCTTTCTTTTAATTATTCGCTATGTTCCCAATACGGGGAAATATCTGTATCTTGTGTTTTTTTCAGGGGCTTACGCCGCCCCTGCACC